>JBJKPE010000040.1:0-11577 GCA_046706685.1 Thermodesulfovibrionales bacterium
ATTTATGCTTCCCCCTTTGCTGTCCCGCCTTCCGGCGTCCCGGCCTTCACCAGTTTCGAAGGGTCTCCGTCATAGCCGGCAGGCATGATCTTTATCGATTTGAATTTGCATGCTTCATAGCAGGTCCGGCAGTGTACGCAGACCTCCTGGATGATCTTGTGGGGTTTCTTCTTGTCTCCTATTATCGCTTTTGACGGGCAGGCTCTTAAGCAGGCCCCGCAACCCTTGCAGAGCTCCTCGTCTATCACGAAGGTGATGAGGTTTCTGCAGACGCCTGCCTTGCACCATTTGTCGTGTATGTGTGATTCGTATTCGTCCCTGAAGTATTTTATCGTCGTCAGCACCGGGTTCGGAGCGGTCTGGCCAAGTCCGCAGAGGGAGGTGCTGAGGATGTCCTTTGCGAGGTCCTGGAGGGTCTCGATGTCGCCTTCCTTGCCGTTTCCCTCGGTGATGTCGGTAAGCATGTCCAGAAGTATCTTCGTGCCCACCCTGCAGGGCGTACACTTGCCGCAGGATTCGTCGGCCGTGAACTCCAGGAAGAATTTAGCTGTGCCCACCATGCAGGTATTGTCGTCCATGACGACCATCCCGCCCGAACCGACGATTGCGCCGGTGGCGACGATATCCTCATAGGTGACCGGCGTATCCAGGAGATGTTCGGGGATGCACCCTCCAGAAGGCCCTCCGAGCTGCACCGCCTTGAACTTTCTGCCTTTTCTGATGCCGCCGCCGATGTCGTAGATGATCCTCCTGAGAGGAATTCCCATTGGCACCTCGACGAGGCCGACGTTGTTGACCGCTCCTGTCAGGGCGAACACCTTGGTGCCGGCGCTTTTTTCGGTCCCCAGGCTACGGTACCATTCCGACCCGTTCAGGAGGATAGGCGATATCTGGGCCAGGGTCTCGACGTTATTTAATACCGAAGGCTTGTCCCACAACCCCTTTACTGCCGGGAAAGGAGGCCTCGGCCTCGGCATGCCCCGTTTACCCTCTATGGAGCGCATGAGCGCCGTCTCTTCTCCGCAGACAAAGGCGCCTGCCCCGAGGTAAATACCCAGTTCGAAGTCAAAGCCGGTATCGAGGATGTTCTTCCCGAGTAGCCCCATCTCGGTAGCCTGGTCTATCGCCAGCTGCAGACGCTTCACTGCCAGGGGATATTCTGCCCGCACATAGATATACCCGTGATGGGCGCCTATCGCCTTTGCGCCGATGATCATCCCCTCGATCACCGAGTGGGGGTCCGCCTCCATCACGGACCTGTCCATGAACGCGCCGGGGTCTCCCTCGTCTCCGTTACAGAGCATGTATTTGACGTCTGATTTAACCTTCGACGCAAACTCCCATTTCAGGCCTGTGGGAAACCCCGCGCCGCCCCTTCCGCGCAACCCCGAATCCTTGACCACCTTTATGATCTCTTCCGGGGTCATAGCGGTCAACGCCCTGGCTGCCGCCTGGTAGCCGTCTCTGGAGATGTATTCCTCTATTTTCTCCGGGTCTATCAGTCCCTTGTTTCTGAGGACCCTCAGCACCTGGTGCTTGAAGAACGGGATATCTTTCATGAGAGGGATAGCAGTCTTCTTCTCGGGCTCCTTGAACATCAGCTTCTCATATGGCCTCCCCTTGAGGAAGTGCTCCTCGACAAGCTTCGGGATCTCCTCGACGGTCAATTTCTGGTAGAAGACCTCGTCCGGGTATACGGACATCACGGGACCCTCGGCGCAGTACCCGTTGCAGCCTGTGAGGACGATCTTGATCTCTTCGGCGAGGCCCCTCTTTTTCAGCTCCTCCCGAAGGGCGTCTCTGACCTTCATCGTACCGCTTGCAACGCAGCCAGTCCCCGCGCATAGCATCAGATTTGCACGAATCTTTTCCATCTATATCCTCCTGTATGAGTGGCAGTGTTTAGTGAAAGTGTCAGTTAACAAAAAATCTTTTCCGGATACCGACGCCAAACACCGACACTGATATCTTTTATTCACTTAGTATGTCGTCTCGCTGCCGACGACCAGGGCGTATTTTTCGACCGGATGTCCGCCAAGCACGTGTTCCCTGAATATTTCCCTCATCTTCTCATCATTCAGATCGCAGTACCGTACGGGCGGCTGGTTCATAAGTTCTACTGTCGCCAGCGGCTCCTTTGCGCAGAGGCCGGCGCAGCCGGAAGTGGTGACAATGATGTCGGTTGAGTTCGCCTTCGCCACCTCGTCCATCAAGGCCGTCATAACCGCCCTGGCTCCCGCCGCTATCCCGCAGGTGCCCATATGTACGGTCACCTTCGCCCTGTATCCTCCTTCTCTCAGTGTGAATTCGGCCTTGTGCTGCTCTTTGATCTTCTGGAGATCCTCTATCTTTAATCTCGGCATCTTATACCTCCTCCTCCGCCATCTCTTCCGTTTCTTCCGGAGCCGCAGCCTGCATGATTGAAGGATCGTACTGGCTGATAATTTCGAGTGCCTTCTTCGGTGTCATGGCCCCATGTGTGTCCTGGTCGACAACCATGACGGGGGCAAGGCCGCAGGCCCCGAGGCACCTCACGCCTTCGATGGAGAATTTCCTGTTTTCGGTGGTCTCTCCGACAGTGATCCTGAGCGCGTCACTTATTTTGCTCAGCACCCTTTCGATCCCCTTCACATAGCATGCTGTGCCCAAGCAGACCCTGATATTGTGGTCGCCCCTCGGCTTCATAGTAAAGAAGGAATAAAAGGATACGACGCTGTGGACTTCAGCCGCGGGCAGATTAAGACCCCTGGCTATCTTTTTCTGCACAATGGGAGGGAGATAGCCGACGATCTCCTGTGCCCTCTGGAGTACGGGAATCAGTGAGCCCGGTCTTTGTCTGAACTCTCCGATTACCCTCTGGAGTTCAGCCTCCATCGCAGGGGGAAGTTCTTCGGCTGCCTTCTCTCCCTCCACGGCCTTCTTCCCCCTGGTCCATTGCACGGCCCTCAGGGTCACATCGAGGAGTACCGCAGGGGTAAAGGGTTTTGGCACATAGTCTATGATCCCCAGTTCGAGTGCTTCCTTGATCGTATCCTGAGAGGGATAGCCGGTGATGATCACGATTCCGGCTGCCGGCTTCGTCTTCTTTATCCAGCGGATCAGGTTGATCCCGTCCACATCGGGCATCTTCAGGTCGGTGAAGACGAGATCGTAATCTCCCTGCCCCATCTTCATTATCGCCTCCCTTCCTCCGAGGGCACCTTCCACGGAATATCCTTCGCCCTTCAGGACCCTCTCGGCGCTCCGGATGACGATAAGCTCGTCGTCGACAATCAGTATTTTCGGGTCTCCTGCCATATCTTCCTCCTGGGATTAATGAGTAGTGGTTAACGGTTTTATGCGGGCCAGCCAGAGGAGCCAGCCTTCGCTCAGGTTGTCGCGTACGAGTGCGCTCATTGCGGCATTCGCCTGATGGTTCACCTCTGTCACCACGCCTGACATGGGTGAAATGAGGTCGTCAGTCTGGCCGCCCCCGGAAAGCACCTTCGCAAAACATTCGCCCGCCGCAACCGCCGCCAGGTCCCCGGGGATGTCGATGTACATGAGCTGGCCGCTAAGCAGCCAGTACCGTATATCACAGCCGACTTCCCATAATCCGTCTTTCACCGGGCGTGCCCACGTTCCCTCCTTGTAGAAGATTACGGGGTTTGCCGTGTCCCTGAGTGAAACGATCTCATTCCTGAATTGGTCGATAAAAGCCTTCCTCAGTATCCATCCCCTGTTGTCGAAGACCTTGGTGGCTACATTAAGCATGAAGTCTGGGGTGAAGGGTTTCTCGATGAACTCAAAGGCCCCGAGTCTGACGGATTCTTTGGCATCCTCAAGTGTGGGATAGCCTGTTATGATAACCACGTCCAGGCCGGGCTGGATGCCTTTCGACTCCTTCAGGACCGTTATCCCGTTAACGTCGGGCAGCCGGACGTCCGTAATCAGAAGATCGAACTCTTCATTTGATATCTTCTTTATCGCGTCCTCGCCCTTGTCGGCCGTAACTATGTTGAATCCTTCCGCTCCGAGGATTCTCTTGCAGCTGAGCGTTACAACGGGGTCGTCGTCAAGGACCAGTATCTTCCCCTTGTTTTCCATATTCGCCTCCTCTGTTCAGTTCTTGCAGCCTTGAACGATAATCAACTATAGCAAAGAAGATGCCATGTCAGAAAAACCTGGAAAATCGACTGGTTGCGGGGTTAACTTCGGAGGGGAAGCCAGGAAGAGGCCTTTGAAGTATATAAAAATAATACAGGGGAGGAGAATTAAATGGGGATTGTCCGCCATAGAAAGGATTTGAGGGGTGTATTTTCTTCTTATACATGCATATTTGGAATGAGCCGGGCAAGCCATGTAAATACAGGCAACAGGCCATGGGCCAGAGGCAATAGGTTATAGGGAAAGACAAGACGCCATGCTCTCTGCTGTATGCGCTATGCCTGAGGCGGCTAATGTCACTAGAAGCGCAGGGTCGCTTTCATCCTCTTGGGGTTTAGAAGCAGTTCCAGGGCATCGACGGCCGAACAGACCAGAATGTCGGCGGCGGTGACTGCGTCTACGGCGCATCCTTCTTCGAGGCAGAGGGCTATACCGATTTTGGCGGTCTTGAGCATCCTTCTGTCGTTGTTACCGTTGCCGAGTGCGACGACATTCTCAGGCCCCAATTTATTTATGTATGATTCCTTCTGAACGTCATGGCCTTCGCCTTCAAGGATCTGCAGCCTGCAGTCGACCCCCTCAAGCTCCTCCTTTGCGCGGCCGAAGGTGTCGGCCGTCAGGATATGTATGGTGAGGAACTCCCCTATCTTGTTCAGGCGCTCTTTCACCCCGGGCAAAAGTTCTCCGTCAACCGACAACGTCCCCGTGAAATCCGATACGAGGTGCGCCAGCCTCACGGCTCCGAACCCCGGTATATCTAGCTCGTGCATGTAGCCTTCCGACGGGACGGGGAACCCTTATTTGTCCCCGGCGTCCCTGTGGGTATACTTGATGATATCCACATCGGAAAGAACGACGACGCCTTCATTTACCATTTCGTCGAGAATGGGTATCACCTTTCTGACGTTTTCTTCGGAGTCCATCACCGTGATCAGTATCGGCATTTCGCCGGTTGTCGTAAGCGTCTTTTTTTTGTGGTAGCGGCGGTGAGGGCCGTATCCGGCAATTGCTTTATACACCGTGGCCCCGGCGATGTCAGTCATGATCAGCCTCTTCACGATCGCCTCATAAAGAGCCTCCCCTTCCCATTTGTCGTCTTCGCTTATCATGATGCGAAGCATCTTTGCCTTACCTTGCAGTTTCATAGGTTCATCCCTCTGTCGCTCCTCCGTCTGAGCGCTCCCGCAACATTTGACAACATTCGTATCCGAAACATCCACAAGCCCCTTTTCAACGACGTGATAAACGTCGGGAAGGACCTTGTCGATCATTTCCCCTGAATCCACCACCTCTATCTTCACCGGCAGGCTAGTCGATAGTTCAAGCATCTTGGCCGTGTGGACGACCCCGTCGCTGCCGTAGCCGGCTATCCCCCTGAATACGCTTACCCCGATGATCTTGTTTTTGAAAAAGATATCGAGAAGCACCTCATATACCGGTTTGCCATGGAACTTATCCGTCTCGTCCACGTAGACCACAAGCTTTTTGGCCGGTCCTTTGGTTACCATTAAACCTCCTATAGCAGCTTGGCGATTACTTCGCCCGCCTTCAGGGCAACAAACCCCAGAAACACACTCAGAACAACATTAAGTCCCGCCAGCAGAAGCTCGCTGTCTTTCAACAGCTTGCCCGTCTCGTATTCAAAGGTCGAGAAAGTGGTGTAGGCCCCGATGAATCCGACGAAAATAAACAGCCTTATCTGGGGATTTACCACATATTTTTCGGTAAGCAGCGTCATCAATAAACCGATAATAAAACAGCCGCTTACATTGGCTGCGAATGTACCCAGCGGAAAGCTCCTACCCCATCTCACGCCGACCCATGTCGCGACCACGTATCGGGCTACCGCCCCTACGAAACCTCCTGCTCCTATTACCAGATAATTTATCATGGATGACACGGGTACTCAAATCTCCGCTGCATAAAAAAACTCCCACCCTGAAATACAGAGTAGGAGTCATCAGTTCCGTCATGTGTCGGAACGGTTAAAGGCGAACTCCATCGCCGCTACACTGCTAACATATCAATAAAGACCTGGATATGTCAACCGGCAGTTCACATCGCCGAACCGCGTTGAAACAGTTATATAGTTCCGGCTTGCCGGAATCAATTATATTCTTCATGCTGGTCTCCGAACACATGGTGGATGATTTCCCACGCGGTCTCTTCGACGGATTTGTTCGTGGTATCGACCACTTTCCAGATCCGGTGCTTTTTGCTGAGGTCCCATACATACTCGCACTCGGCAAAGACCTTCTTGAATTCGCTGTAGCTCGGCGTGAGCGAGGACTTTTCTTGGCGTACCCTCCTGATTTTCTGAAGGACCTCGGGATCGATTACCAGGCAGACGATCTTGTGCTGATCGATTTCGAAAAGCTCTTCGGGCAGGGGGATGCCCGGAACAATGGGGACATTGGCGACCTTGTAGCCCTCCTGGGCCAGAAAGAACGAGGTCGGGGTCTTGGACGTCCGCGAAAGCCCGACGATGACGATGTCCGCGTCATCAAGGCGCTTGGCGTCCCTGCCGTCGTCGTGTCCCAGCGTATACTCAATCGCATCGATGCGTTTGAAATATCGTGCATCGACTTTTCTGAGCAGGCTCGGCGTTTCGAGCGGTTCCAGCCGAAGATAGGACGCGAGGTTGTTGATCAGCGGGCCCAGAATGTCGAGATGAAAAATCTTGTTTTTTACGCAATAGGCGGTTGTATAGTCGCGCATCTGCTTTTTGACAAAGGTAAAAGCGATAAGGGCCTTGTCCGACCTTGCCTGGTCTAGGACCTTTTTGAGCCCTGCCTTGGAATCAATGTCGTGGAAAAGCATGATCTTGGTGTGGGCGTCTTCAAACTGCACCAGGGCCGCCCTCAGAATATGCAGGCCGCTCTGGCCCGTGGCGTCGGAAATAATGATGATTTTTTTTGCGGACATATTCACCTCGATGGTAGTATACCCTAACCCCAGCCGCGCCGCCATTGGCCGCATCGGACATCAGATATTTTATCAAAAAGAATACAGCCTGTTGAAATACACCAACGAACTGGAGGGAAGTTACGCCCGGAGCTGCCTTATTCTCCTTATGTAAGAAGTGGTCGTCTTACCAAGTTATCCAGTGGTAATTGGTAACTTCCACGTTTCCAGTCCATCACTCGCCTATCGGCAGGTTTCAGCGGCCGGAGGGATGCTTCTGCTTCGCCGAGATATTATATTTCTTCATCAGGGCGTGGAAATTCGGCCTCTGCATCCCCACGTCTGAAGCCGCCTTAGAGATGTTCCAGGCGTTTCTCTTCAGGGCCTCCATCAAGAAGGATTTTTCGATGCTCTCGACAGACTTGAGCCTCAGGTTTTTCTTCTTTTCCTTCAGCTCGTCCACGGTCTTCGGCACCTCTTCTGCGACTGGTATCTCAAGCGACGAAAAATGTTCGGGCCTCAGGGTCTTCCCGGGGCACATGATGATTGCTCGCTGGATGACATTTTCGAGCTGCCTTGCATTGCCGGGCCAGTCGTAGAGAAAGAGCATCTTCATAGCCTCGGCGCTTATATGCGTTACGTCCTTTCTGATCTCCCTGCTGTGCTTCAGAAGGAAATGGTTTGCGAGGGCCGGTATGTCTTCTCTCCTCTCGCGCAGTGGAGGGATGTGTATAGGGAAGATGTTCAGTCTGTAGAAAAAATCCTCCCTGAAAGTCCCGTCCTTTGTCATCTGTTTCAGGTCCTTGTTGGTGGCGGATACGAACCTGATGTCGGCCTGCAGTGTCTTTTTCTCACCTACAGGTCTGAATTCTTTTTCCTGCAGGACGCGAAGCAGTTTCGCCTGCGTCGAGAGGCCGAGATTGCCTATCTCGTCAAAAAAAATGGTTCCCCCGGCGGCCATTTCCATAAGCCCCTTTTTCTTCTCAAAGGCGCCGGTAAAGGCCCCTCTGGCGTGTCCGAATAATTCCGATTCGATTAGTGTTTCAGGTATCGCATTGCAGTCGACGATCACAAAGGGCTGTTCCTTCCTCGGGCTATTGAAGTGGATGGCCTTGGCGACGAGCTCCTTCCCGGTCCCGCTCTCACCGGTGACAAGTACTGTGCTGCCAGTGACCGCCACTTTGGCGATGAGCTGGAAAACCCTCTGCATGGCCTGGGACGCGCCGACGATATTGCCAAGCTCGTAATGAGAAGGCACGATTTCCCTGTCCTGCGGCCCTGCGGCTGACAGACCTTTTCTCTCAAGCGCCCGTTTCACGAGCGTCTGCAGGTCGGCGGGGCTGAAGGGTTTTTCGATATAGTCGAAGACCCCGATTTTCATGGCCCTCACAGCGGTCTGCACCGTCCCGTACCCAGTCATGATGATTACTTCGGTGTCGGGCCATTTCTCTTTGATTCTCAGCAGCACTTCTATGCCGTCGATGTCAGGCATTTGGAGGTCGGTCAAAACGAGGTCGAAAGACGAGGAGTCAAGAATTTGCAGCCCTTCAGTGCCGGATTTCGCGGTGCCGACCCTGTAGCCTTCCGGCTTCAGTATCCGTACGCAGCTGGTCCTTATTATCTCCTCGTCATCGATGACGAGGATGCTGCCCCTGTTCATTAAATTGGATTCCTCCCCCCCGATATTTCAGGGCCCGCCCCCTCAAACGGCGGAAAATATCCCGCCTCTTAACCTTTCTTACTGTCCATGGCGGAGGCGACGGCAGAGGCAAGGGCGTCGGGGGTGAAGGGTTTTTCTATGTAGTCGAAGGCCCCTAGTTTTATGGCTTTCACCGCCGTGTCGACCGTCTGATAGCCGGTAATGACGATCACCTGCGTCTGGGGCCACCGCTGCTTGATGGTCTCGAGGACGCTGATGCCGTCCATGTCGGGCATCTTGAGGTCTGTAAGGACCAGGTCGAACTGTTCCTGTTCGAGCATCTTTATCCCCTCAAAGGCGTTTGAGGCGAGTCTCACCTCGTACCCATCGGGCGAGAGGATCCTCTTGCAACTGGTCCTTACGATGCTCTCATCATCGATTACAAGTACTTTGCCCCTGTTCATGTCACATCCGCGCAGGCCGGCAGCCTGACCAGGAAACTGGTCCCCTGACCGGGGCCTGTCTTTACATCGATTTTGCCACCATGCTCCTTGATTATGCCGTGACTGACCGCCAGTCCGAGGCCGGTGCCTTTGCCGACCGGTTTGGTGGTGAAGAATGGCTCGAAGATCTTCGCGAGGTTTTCATCGCTGATTCCCGGACCGGTATCGTTAAATTCGATCTCGACATAGTCCGCGTCCTCTTCACGAATGTTCCTGGTGGTGACGGTGATCGTCCCCTTCCCTTCGACCGCATCGGCGGCGTTCATTACCATGTTAAGGAAGACCTGCTGCAGCTGGGAAGAGTCGGCCTTTACCCGCGAGAGCCCCGGGTCGAGGTTGGTTATCAGTTTGATGTTGAAGAAATCAGCCTTGTTACGCACGATGTTGAGGGAGTGGGCGAGGACGTCGTTGATGTTTGTCGACGCCTTCTCGGCCGCGGAAGCCCTCGCGAAGCCGAGCAGTCCCTTGATGATATTAGAACAACGGTTTGCCTGCTCGATAATGACCTCCACGTCCTCCCTTTCCTCCGTGTTCTCAGGGAAACGCTTCAGCAGGAGGTGCCCGAAGGTCACGATTCCCGTCAGAGGACTGTTTATCTCGTGTGCGACGCCGGCTGCCATTCTTCCCAGAGAGGCCAGCTTCTCCGAATGGATGAGCTGGGCCTGTGCCATCCGTATCGCTTCCGTTTTTTCCTGAACCTTCTTCTCGAGTGTGTTGCCCCATTCGACAAGTTCATTCTTTGCAGCTTTAAGGTCCGAGGTCATCTCGTTGAACGCCGCGGCAAGTTCGCCCATCTCGTCTTTCGTGTTGATCTCCACGTGGTAGTCAAGGTCCCCGTCGGCGACTTTCTGCATGCCCTGCGCCAGCATGCTTACCGGGGTCGACACAAAATTCCATAAGATCGTGCAGAGTACTATAGAGATGACAAAAAGGAAGATGAGAATATAAATGGTAATTGCGATGCCCTGCTCCTTCAGGCTCTTGTCCATAAAGGCCAGGGAAAGATTTGCCTCGGCGAGTCCCAGAATTTTCTGCGATTCTTTATGTATGTGGCATGCCGAACTGTAACAGGCAGGTTCATTGAAAATCGGCTGCACTATCGTCAGAATTCTGACACCCTTATCGGTTTTATGTATGAACCATGTCGGGGTGGCAAGCGACTGGCCGGAGGAGGAATGACAACTGATACAGAGGGGAGAGTTCTTGTCGACAACGGTACCGATGTTATTCTTCGCCGATGCATATGCGATCTTGCCGCCGGTGTCGAAGACCTGGACGCTCAGCACTCCCTCTGCGGAGCCGATCGCCTCGATTGTCTGCTGCGTCAGGAGTTTCTGAGCGGTTAGCATGCCGTAGCGCGTGCTTTTCTTCACCGAATCTACGAAGGATGATCCGTATTTCACCGAGTATTCTACGAGTTCCTGTTCCTGGTGTCTGAAGAGGAAATACCAGAATATGGAACTTCCGACCACCATCAGGGTACCGATGGTAAGAATGAGCTTGCCGGTCAGTGAATGGATCGATTTCTTAACAATCATTGGCACAGAATAATGTCATTTTTCCTCTATTATGCATAAGCTCAATGGAAACCTACAAGCTAAACTTACAAGTTTAATTTTTTTCTTGACAATTTGGCTCAATTGGATCAAATTATATACCGTTATGCCCGGAACTTTTATGCCGTCAGCGTATCTGCCGATACTCATCTTTCTGATGGTCGCAACGGCCTTCGGGATCGGTGCCCTTCTAGTCGGCGAACTGTTCAGAATAAAAAGGCCCTATTCAGAAAAATTGATGCCTTATGAGTCGGGCAACCCCCCGGTGGGAGAGCCGCGGCAGAGGTTCTCAGTGAAGTTCTATATCACCGCCATGCTCTTCGTGGTGTTCGATGTAGAAGCGATTTTCCTCTACCCATGGGCGCTTGTTTTCGGCCGGTTAGGTCTGTTTGCCTTTATCGAAATGATAATCTTTATAGCCATACTCCTCGTCGGATATATTTATGCATGGAAAAAGGAGGCTTTCGTATGGGATTAACAGTCGGTACTTCTTCACCTGCGCTTGTCGAAGTTGACGAAGGGACAAAGGTACTTGCGCCCAACGTCATTGTTACATCGCTGGACAAGCTGATCAACTGGGGAAGAAGTTCGTCGTTATGGCCTGTGACCTTCGGCCTTGCTTGATGTGCCATTGAAATGATGACGACGGGATCGTCACACTATGATTTGGACAGGATGGGCATCATCTTCAGGGGCTCCCCGAGGCAGGCGGACTTCATGATCGTTGCAGGCACTGTAACGAAGAAGATGTCCGAGATTGTCCGGAGGGTCTATGACCAGATGCCGGAGCCGAGATATGTGATATCCATGGGCAGCTGCGCATGCAGCG
>JBJKPE010000041.1:0-4134 GCA_046706685.1 Thermodesulfovibrionales bacterium
AGAAACACTTTTTCCTCTCTCGTAAAAGATGTCGGTCCCGGGGGATTTCGCTTCAGCCTCGATTTCAGGAGGAGTCCGTTTATGGGACCCAATGCGTTCGCTCTGCCCTCCGGCCGGATCGTGATGACCGATGAGCTTGTAGATATCTCCAAAAACGACCGTGAACTGGAGGGAGTGCTACTGCATGAAATCGCACATGTGAAAGAGCTGCATGCACTGAGGAGATCTATCCAGGATGCAGGCATCTTTGTCGTGATAGCTGCCCTTACCGGCGACCTCAGCGGCATCTCCGCGACGGCCGCCTCCCTGCCGACCATGCTCGCTGAGTCGGGTTATTCGAGGAGCTTTGAGAGAGAGGCGGACCGTTTCGCCGCCCTTTATTTCGTCCGGAAAGGATGGAGCGTCAAACCCTTCCAGGACATCCTCAGACGCATAGCGAAAGACAGGACAGGATTTCCGGGGGAGTCTGTCTTGTCGACCCATCCGTTAACCGAGGAACGCATACGAGACCTGGAGGCAATAGCCCGAAACCATCTGCACTCTACTTTTTGATGAACAGGTACAGGGCGAGGCCTACGAGCACACATGCGAAGATCTTTTTAAAGCTGTCGGTCGGCACATGTTCGCCGAGGCGTGCGCCGATCTGGGCACCGAGAATACCGCCGGCTCCCAGCAGGATGCCGACCCGGTAATCCACGTTTGCCAGCTTGTTGTGTGCGATGAGCGCCGACAGAGAGATTACCAGTATGGCGAGAAACGACGTCCCGACCGCCTTCTGCGCCGAAAATCCCAGGAAAAGCAGAAGGGGTACCATGAGGAAACCGCCTCCCAATCCGCTGAAGGAAGCTCCGATCCCCACCACGACCCCGCTCAGGATCAACAGTAACATTTCTGCGTTTACCGCCATATAACCTCCTCTTTCACTGACAGTTCTCAATTTTAAGATGCAGCCTTTATAAGCGTCAACCCGTACATCGCCTGCGTCGCACAAGAAACCAATCCCAGGACATTATGAAGACGGCAGGAACAAATCATCAGATCATCTTCAAAAACTGCTTATTACGTTGCCAGTTTAAACAACACCTGATAAGATAGCGTTATGCAACGTCAGGCACAACTGATCGCACGGGGCGCTTAATGGCCGGGAGTCCGACATGATGGAAGCAAGGGATACCGGTGATAGTCGCGACCCATTTAACTTGAATCGATTCACGAAGGCGCAGGAAGGCATCTATGACAATGTCCTTACGGAATTAAGAAACGGCGAGAAGCGAACTCACTGGATGTGGTATATATTCCCGCAGATCGATGGATTGGCATTCAGCGCAACCTCAAAATACTACGCAATTAAAGGCGGGGAAGAAGCCCGTCATTATCTGGATCATCCAGTCCTGGGGAAAAGACTGCTGGAATGTGCGGAAGCCGTTCTTGCCGTAGAGGGCCGGTCGGTCTCGGAAATCTTCGGGTATCCGGATGACCTGAAGCTTAGATCATCCATGACCCTGTTTGCCAGTGTGGCAGCTCCACATTCGGTGTTTGTCCGCATTCTCGATAAATATTTCCACGGGGAGCCGGATGTGAGGACGCTCGGTCTGTTGAACCGGGAAAAGAGAACTGAAGAATAAAGAAGGAGCCTGACAGTATAAGGAGGAGACGATTTCTCTGTCAGCCTCAGGATTCGAATAGTAAAGCTTAACTATACTGGCTAACAAATCAACAGGAGGAGATGAATATGGGCAAATTTTCGAGTACCTGGTCTTTGATGGGCGCTTCCTGGCAGGTGCTCAAAAAGGACAAGGAGATATTGGTTTTTCCGCTCATCTCAGGCATTTGCTGCCTGGTTGTGCTTGCATCATTTGCAATTCCGATAATCGCGGGGGGCGCCTGGCGCCATCTGGGCGGCAATTCATCGACCAACTCGCACGTAGTTTATTATGCTCTGCTCTTTCTGTTCTATTTCTGCAATTACCTCGTAATCGTGTTTTTCAATTCGGCGATTGTCGCCTGCGCCACGATGCGCATGGAGGGTGGCGATCCGACCGTATCGTACGGACTCCAGGCCGCTGTCGCCCGTCTTCCCTTGATTGCGGGGTGGGCCCTTGTCTCGGCCACGGTGGGGTTGATTCTGCGTGTGATTGAAGATCGCTCGGAAAGGCTGGGGCAATTCGTTGCCGGCCTGCTGGGTATCGCCTGGACAGTTGCAAGCTTCCTGGTCGTTCCGATCCTGGTTGTCGAAAAGAAAGAACCGCTGACGGCATTAAAGGAGTCCACAGCCCTCCTGAAGAAGACCTGGGGCGAGCAACTGATCGGCAACTTCAGCTTCGGACTTGTTTTTTTTCTTCTTGCTATCCCGGCATTTATCTTTATCGTAATGGGATTGGCAACCGGTCGCGGGGCAGGGATAATCGTCGGCATCTTTTTTGCGGCTGTCTATCTCACGGGCCTTGCTCTGATACAGTCGGCGCTCCAGGCGATATTTCAGTCCGCTCTTTACCTTTATGCGCGGGACGGCCGGGTCGCGCCCGGATTCGAAGAGGGGTTGTTGACTAACGCGATGGTCCGAAAATAGATTCCACGCTTTGAGCATGAAAAGCCGGGGCTTCGCGGCCGTTGACGAAGATCAATCCTTTTTTTCAAAAAAAATCTTTTATACTAGTATGTGAGCAAGATATTCACGAACCCTAATCAGCTTGAGGAGTGGGTAGAAGCTGCAGAACGAATACGAGACCGGTTCGGTGCAGACAAGGCTTTGGGTTACGTGATAGGAGAAAAATTCTATAAGCTCGTCTCCCTCCTGCATGACGCCCGAAAGATCATGCGAACTATTGATGAGGAACGGAAGAAGACCGACTTTAACCCGGTACGGGTGACAAAGTACAAAGACAGTGAGATTGTGACTGATCTCGATGAGACCTATACGGATGAAAAGGCCAAAATCATCGAGGCAGAGGGCCTGCTAATCAAGTTTGCCTTCCTGATCAATCAGGCGTTCTCACCCGGTGAAATCCGCAAATATTTCGACTCCCATCCGCGGCTGGGCATTAACGGGCATATCTCCTCTGAAGAAGAGCATGAGTTTCTTGTCAGGCATGGAGCTATGGAGCACTCTATCGAGACCGAAGTGGAGGATGCCCTGATCTTCGGGGACATGATGAAGTATTTTGGAATTAATGTCTGAGAAATCCTGTCTGAAATAATTTGGCCCGCCTGAAGAAGACTCGCCGTCTGTCCGGCCCCGCATGAGAGTGAGGGAATGGGAATGCTCAAAAGGATATATAATATTTCATGAAGAATTACTTCAGGTTCATCATACCCCGGCTGAACGGAGACGAAATCGGGACAAAGGCCGGTTACTACCTTTCGCTGGTCAAAAAAGGGATTGCAGGCTTTATCATTTTCGGAGGGAGGCTTGAAGAGACACGCGAGTTTGTAAGCGAACTGCAGAAGGCATCGGAGCTTCCTTTAATCATTTCATCTGACCTCGAACGCGGACTCGGCCAGCAGATCAAAGGCGGTACCCCCTTTCCTCCTGCTATGGCGTTGGCCGCAGCGACAGGCGGATGCGGAGGAAAAATCTCCGGGGCAACTTTTCCAATGCCGAAAAGATGCAGAAAAGACGGCCTTGCCCTTCTCAGAAGGTCGTTTGAGGCCCTCGCGGCAGAGTCTGAATATGTCGGAATCAATACAATTCTTGCCCCGGTCCTGGACATAAATACGAATCCGGAGAACCCGATCATTGCGGCAAGGTCCTTCGGAGAAGACAGCGGGACCGTCTCTTTTTTCGGGCGTGAGATGGTAAAAACGTTACAGCGCTGCGGCATCGCGGCGTGCGGCAAACATTTTCCCGGACATGGAGATACCGCAACGGATTCTCATATAGGGCTCCCGGTAATTGACAGGAGTTTGCAGGTGCTCAAAAGACGGGAATTGAGGCCTTTTCGGAAGGCGATAGACGCCGGCGTAAAGGTCATGATGCTGGGCCATCTGAGTGTCCCTTCGATAGACGGCTCAGGAATGCCGATGTCTGTTTCCCGCAGTGCCGTCTCATTCCTCAGAAGGGAGATGAAATTCGAAGGGATCCTCATGACAGACGCCATGAACATGGGCGGCCTTGGCAAGTTCTCTGAAGAAGAG
>JBJKPE010000042.1:0-14006 GCA_046706685.1 Thermodesulfovibrionales bacterium
GGAGATACATGCGCAGGGAAAGGGAGCACGGGCGCGTGGGGCATGTAGGCATGCGATTCTATCACTCCATGTTCCAGCTCTTCATCTTCGCCATGCTCCTCTGCCTGCTTACCAACAATATCGGCGTACTCTGGATAGCAATGGAACTGGCGACCCTCTCGACGGTCCTTCTCGTCTCACTCTATCGCACGCCGACCGCCATAGAGGCAGCCTGGAAATATTTTATCCTCTGCGGAGTCGGCATCGCCCAGGCCCTCTTCGGCACGGTCCTCCTTTATTTCGCCGCCGAGAAGGTGCTCGGGCAGGGAGGAGATGCGCTCCTCTGGACAAACCTCAGCCGGGTGAGCGGACAACTCGAACCCACAGTCCTCTCCCTGGCCTTCGTTTTTCTAATAGTGGGATACGGCACAAAAGTCGGCCTCGTACCGCTGCATAACTGGCTTCCCGACGCTCACAGTGAGGGCCCCACACCGATCTCAGCCGTTCTGTCGGGCCTGCTCCTGAACATCGCTCTTTATGCCCTCGTCAGATGCAAGGTCCTCGTCGACGGCGCGACTCACACGAACCATGCAGGCAATATCATGATGGGGTTCGGCCTCCTTTCGATCATCGTCGCCGCCTTCTCCCTCCTGAGGCAGAAGGACATCAAGCGCATGTTCTCTTATTCATCCATCGAGCATATGGGAATCGCTACCTTCGCCTTCGGGCTCGGCGGCCCGATAGCCACATTCGGCGCACTCCTCCATATGCTGGTACACAGCCTGGCAAAGTCCTCGATATTCTTCACCGTAGGGCACGCATCCCAGATGCACCGGACGCAGGAAATGGACAAGATCAAGGGCCTCTACAAGGGCAACCCACTTGTCGGATGGGGACTGATGTTCGGTGTTATGGCTATTGCCGGCATGCCGCCGTTCGGGATCTTTACGAGCGAGTTTCTGATCCTTACAGCCACTATAAAAGACGCTCCTTTATTGACCCCTTTCCTCCTCCTGGGTCTCGGAGTGGCCTTTGGCGCGCTGTTCAGGAGGGTACAGCCGATGGTTGCCGGTGATGTGCCTGCCAATCAACGGCCCATGAGAGCTGCCCATGTACCGGTACTGCTGCATATGGCCCTTGTTCTGATAATCGGGATATACCTTCCGGGTTTCCTTAACCAGTGGTTTCATACCACCGTGGAGTTGTTGAAATGAGCACGCTGATCGACGCACTGTTTTCCGTTATGGGAACGGATGTACAACTTGACCGGAGGCAGTCCCCGTCTTCGGTAACGTGCTGCACCGTACCGCGGGAAAAATTCGCGGAGGCCGCCGGGATACTTAAGAACGCTTACGCCCTTTTGGCGGCGGAATGGGCAGCTGACGAGACGCCTCTCGGAAGGGGCTTCAGTGTCTTCGCCTGCTATCGGTGGGGAAGAGAATATCTGATCGTGAGATCGGAACTGCCGTCTGACGAGCCCCGGTTCCCCAGCCTTACGAAGAAATACCTCCCTGCTTACAGGTTCGAGCGGCAGATGCAGAGCCTCATGGGTGTAACCCCTTCCGGCCATGCGGATATGCGGCCATGGATAAAGTTTGAGGACTGGCCGGAGGATGCCTTTCCTCTAAGAAAATCATTCGATGGTTCAAAACCGCTCCCGCGGATGGAAGGCGAATACCGGTGGGCAAGGGCGGAGGGGGAAGGCGTATATGAAATACCCGTGGGGCCGGTCCATGCCGGAATAATCGAGCCGGGCCATTTCAGGTTTCAGGCTGTGGGGGAGATGGTAGTGAACCTCGAAGAAAGGCTTGGTTATGTCCATAAGGGCATAGAGAAGAGGTTCGAGTCGCTCTCCTGGGAAGACGGGGTGAAACTGGCCGGTCGCGTATCCGGCGATACCACGGTTGCCCACAGCATAGCCTATTCGATGGCAGTGGAATCCGTGACAGGCTGCAGCGTCCCTGAAAGGGCCCATTGGATAAGGGCGCTGCTGCTCGAAAGGGAGCGCATCTCAAACCACCTCGGCGACATAGGAGCGATATGCAATGACGCCGCCTTTGCCTTTATGCTCTATCAGATGTCAAGGCTCAGGGAGATGATGCTCCGGACCAACAACGGCCTCTTCGGCCACAGGCTCATTATGGACAAGGTGGTCCCGGGCGGTGTGAGGGTTGACATTGACGGGCATGGGAAGGAGGAGATCATATCTGAACTGGACCTGGTGGCCAAAGACTTCGAACGGCTCGTTCAGATCTATGAAGACAACCCCTCTCTGGAAGACAGGGTGCAGACCACAGGCATCCTGAAGCCGAAGAGGGCAAGGGAAATCTGCGCGGTTGGCATCGTTGCGCGGGCCAGCGGTCTCAACCTCGACTGCCGCATCTTCCATCCCTTCCCCCCCTACGACCAGTATGACCGTCTCGAACTCGGCGTGCCCGTGATGATAACTGGAGATGTCCATGCACGGACGTGGGTGAGGATCCAGGAGGTCCGCGAGTCGATCAGGATAATTCGATGGATACTTGATAACATGCCCGAGGGTGAAATCAGATCTCCTTTCGATCATCCGTCTCCCGATACGGCCGGCTTTGCCGCTGTCGAAGGATGGCGGGGCGAGATCATTTACTGGATCCAGACCGGACCTAAGGGCGAGATAAACAGGTGCATGGTGAGGGACCCTTCCAGCCTCAACTGGATCGGACTTGAGCAGGCGATACCGGGCAACATCGTACCTGATTTCCCGCTCTGCAACAAGAGTTTCAACCAGTCATATTCGGGGCACGATCTGTGATTAAGATATTACGTCAGATATTCAGGACAGGCATAGTGACCGAACCTCTTCAGCCGGAAGTCGGAGCGGAAGTTGAGGAATCCGGCCGGGAGCTGGAGGAGGCGGTCAGAAAACGGCTCGCCGGAAGTCTCACGATAAGACAGGTGGACGCCGGCTCCTGCAACGGCTGCGAGCTGGAGATCCATGCAATAAACAACTCCTATTACAACTGCGAACGCTTCGGCATACATTTTACCGCCTCGCCGCGCTTCGCGGACCTGCTCCTGGTGACAGGTCCCGTATCGAGGAATATGGAGATAGCCCTCCGCAGGACTTACGACGCAACTCCCCCGCCGAAACTCGTTGTCGCCTGCGGAGACTGCGCCGTAAACGGAGGAGTTTACAGAGGCAGCTATGCGGTACTGGACGGGGTTGCCAGCGTAGTCCCTGTCGATTTCTTCATACCAGGATGCCCGCCGTCGCCTGATAAAATACTTGCAGCGCTTCGACAGATAACGGGTGAAAAAGTTTCAGACAAGGGCTGATACCTCAGCGGCTCAGGGATTACGCTGCTGAAGGACCAGGAGAATTACTAAAACCTATCTCAAAATCGGTTATCGGTTTAAGGCTGTCATTCCCGCAAGTGGAACGCGTCGGGAATCCTTCTGAAAACAAAGAATGATTCCCCGTGAGGGTCGGGACAAGCCGGAATGACAAATAACGTTATCATACTTATGTACTTCTTAGTATATTATCCGAGTTCATCGAGCTTCTTTTTCGCCTTGGCGTTCCTGGGGTCTATCAGGAGTGCGTGCCTGTATTCTTCAATGGCCTTATAACGTATGCCGGCCCTTTCATAAGCCTCCCCGGCAGCCAATCTGACATCTACATCCGCCGGCAATGCGTCAACAGCTCTTCTCATAACAGTAACCGCTTCATCAGTCATATCCTTTTTCGCGAAATACCTGTAGACACGTAAAAAATATGAGGGACTTATTTCTCTTTCGTTGCCCATATATCCGAGGGCTGTCAGGTATTCCTCTTTCGCCAGGTCATCACGGCCGGTCTCGCTGAGATAATCCGCAAAAGAAAGGTGCGGTTCGACCCTCTCGGGAAGTGAGCTCCGAATGTCCTTATCGTCAAGGCCGTACAACACAAGGAAAGTTATGTACTTCCTGGTTTTTTGCGGTTCAAGTGCCATCGCCTTCTTAATGTATCCGAGGCCGGCGTCCTTTTCTCCCCGCGATATCAGCCACGACGAATAAACCTCGTATCTCGCGGGATTGCTTATGTCGCAGTCTATGCCGGCCCGGAGCAGTTTGCCTGCACTCTCTTCCTCCCCGAAGTCTGCAAGGGCAAGCCCGAGGGTCTGTAAATGCCCGGCATTCGTCGGCTGAAGCATCACCGCTTTTCTATACTGGATTAGAGCATCCTCCCTGTTCGAAGAAAGCCATTCGGCATTGGCGATCTCATAGTGATACCTCGCCTCAAGAGGATCGGAGAGAGAAGCCTCGTAGGCCATACTTTTAACCCTCGCAAGGTCCCTCGCCCCGATATGGGCCTCCGGCCTGCCGTCCTCCATGAAGGGGGAAAAGTATTTTCCCCCCAATATGCCTATATTGAATATCAGACAGCAGAGCAGAAGTGCCAGTGCAGGCATCATCAATATTCGCCCATACCTGTGCTCCTTTTTTGCGAGGAGCGTACCCTCTTTCACTCCGTCTCTCATCCTGGTGTGGGCTGCAGAAACTGTCAATCCGGCAAGAAAGAAGAAATAGAGGCCGTTGGCCCCTATCTGGAGATTAAAATCACCGAAACTGTGAATCAATATCGAAAGGAGCCCGGCGATACCGCCCGCAAAAAGATATACGGAATATGGCTCCCTCCTTTTCAGGAAGGTCCTGAAAGACCTGTAAAAGACGCCCAGCAGGAACCATCCCATCAGCACGCATGCGATTACACCGCCGTCCGAGGCCAATTCTATATAGTCATTGTGGGCGTGTTGCAGCAATCCCCCGGCTGCTATCGAACGATATTTCGGATAAATATCCACAAAAGTGCCGAACCCCGTCCCGGTCAAAGGGAACTGTTTGACGATGTTGATGCAGTCCTTCCAGATGTCGAAGCGTAAATCGTATATATCTCCCTGCTCGTCCCTCAAGCCCTTGAACTTCTCTAATACCGGCCCCCAACCGAACCATCCGACCGCCAGCACAATGAGAGCAAAGATGGCAATAATGATGAGTGCCCTGTTACTCCGGTTGCTCCTCTTCCTCCGGCCCGCGACCAACATACTGAAAAATATCATTGCGAGACTCAGACTTATGATACCGCCCCGTGAAAGGCTCAGGAAAACGGAAGTAGCGATCAACACCGCGGAGAGCCCGAGAAGAATGTGTAGATTCGTACCCTCCTGATTAAAGACTTCGGATATCCTTTCGCGGAGAGATTGATATCCGGTATATGGTCTGCTCAGGAGAAAAAAGCAAAGTACGACAGGGAAGATCATTTCCATCAGGCCGGCGTAATGGTCCCTGTTTACATAAGGCCCGAAGGGCGTCCCGGGATAGGTCAAACCTCTCAACCAGTAAATTTTGTTATTGGGAAGAATATACTGGAGTATGGCAAGGAAGGCAACCAGAGATCCAAACAGTATGACGGCATACACCGTCTTTTTCAGAAATTCCTTTTTTGACAGAATTTGGACGGCGAGGAAATAGAAGGCAACATAGGATGAGAACCTGAAGAATTCTGCAACCGTCGCTTTCCTGCAGATTGAAAGAGAGCCCCATCCAGCATGACCGCCGGCCCAGGACGTCTCCCCGTACAGTGAATATGCGGCAGGAGATATGAATTTCAAAAGCTGAGGCGGAAGAGGGATGAGCTGCACTATCATGTAGACCAGAAGGAGTAACAGTGGGACAATCCCCGGGACTTCATACAATCTCTTCCCCCCGGTACGGATGCTTCTAAAGAAGAACAAACACAAAGCAAGGATGGAAGCCGACTCCATCACAGTTAAAGACCACTGCTCGACGGTCCCGAAGGCAAGCGGTGAAAAAATCAGAAGGAAGATGAAAATTCTATAGACAGCCACCGCATTTTGGGGATCTACCTCTCCTCCCCGAAAAGCTGCCCTCATGCTATTCTCATGTCAGCCCTTCCATGGCCGTTCCTTCCGCTACGTGCTCTCGGATCCTCTTTCTCCATCAGCCGAGTAATAGTAATTATGGTATCGTGAATAGTAGTACTTGTTCTTTTTGAAATCAACCGCATTGATAACCACGCCAAAGACATTGGCGTTAAGGTCACCGAGAGACTTAAGGCTTTTCCCCAATAATTCATAGGTCGTTTTACCCGCCCTGGCAACGATGATGGAGCCGTCGAGGACCTTGCCGAGGACGAGACTGTCGACGACAGTGAGGAGAGGCGGCGAGTCCCAGATAACAATATCGTACTTCCCGCCTAGCAGGCCCACCATTTCCACAAGCCTCCCGGAACCCAGAAGTTCCGACGGATTGGGCGGAATCGGACCGGATGGAATGATATGCAGATTCGGCAGAGGACCTTCATGTATGATATCCATGCCGGAGGCCCCGGCAAGATATGTGCTCAGCCCCTTTGAGTTGTCAATCTTAAAAACTTTATGGATGCGAGGTCTTCTTAAATCGGCGTCGACCAGGAGCACCCTGTATTGCGACTGGGCAATAGCCGTCGCAAGGTTGATCGATGTGACGGTTTTACCTTCATCCGGACCCGCGCTGGTCAGGAGAATATGTTTCGGGGGTTTTTCAGCGGAAGATAGCAGAAGGCTGGTCCTGATAGCCTTGTAATTTTCGGCAAAGGTCGAAGTCGGATTGTCGATTACAGCGCTTTCAATCGGCCTGTCCTGTGATGAGAACAGGGGAATGAGGCCGAAAACGGGAACGCCCAATTTTGTCTCAACATCCTCAGGCGATTTGATAGTCTGGTCGAGATATTCCAGGAAAAAAGCCATGCCGATTCCACCGAATAAACCCACAATAAGGCCGAGCAGAACGTTAAGCGCCTTCCTCGGCTTCACCGGTGACGCAGGTGTGTCGGCCTTTTCAACGATCATCACGTTGGTGGTCTGAATCTGTTCCGTAATGTTCTGCTCTTTTATCCTCTTGATCAGCGCTTCATAGAGCTGCCTGTTGGTCTCGACATCCCTGTTTATCATATCGTACTCAATGAACTTTTCATTAACATTAATCGCCTGGCCTTTGGCCTCCGAAAGCATCCTTTTGAGATTGCTTTCATTTGATTTCGCCAGTGCATATTCGTTTTTTATCGAGGCTATCACTCTGTTTATTTCCTGCTCCTTCTTTGCCCTCAGAACATTCAGGTCCTCCTTCGCCCGGATCATGAGAGGGTGTTTCTTCCCGTATTTCTGAGAGAGGTCCATGATTTTCTGCTCGGCCTGCATTATTTGCCGCCGCAGACCCTGTATAGTCGGATCGTTCGCAACGGCGGACACAGTCTCGGCCTTTCCCGGACTGCCGGAGACCTCTTTAACCTGATTGTATAATGTCTCCATCTCCTCCCGCTTGGTCTCTGCCGTTACGAGCTGACTGCTGAGCTGAGATATCTGTTCGGGAACGATCGCCATCTTGTTCTGGTTCGTAACAAGGTCCTGGCTTTTGATATACTGCTGAAGAGCCCTCTCGGAGTCATCAAGCTTCTTCTTCTCCTCTTCAGCCTTACTCGTCATCCACTTCAGCATATGCTGGGTAGAGCTCATATTGAGATCCAGGAGCTCATCTATGTATGCCTGCGCAACCGTATTGGCAATTGACTTTGCCAACAAAGGATTACTCGACATGTAGCTTATGGTGACGATTTTGCTGTCTTTCACAGGGGTGACGGATATCCCCCCGCTGATCATCTTTGCGAGCATATCCTCTCTGGCATCGCTGTTTTCCGCTCCAGCCCCTGATGATTTTTTCTCCTTCGTACCGAAAATCAGTGAAGAAAGGTCACTGAACCATCCCGACACACTGCCAACGAGTGAAAATCCATTATTAGTCCCCTTAACACCATACGTTCTTTCAAGATCGAGCATCTGAACGACCCTTTTCGCCACCGGAACGCTTCTTATGATCTGGAACTGTGTCTCATAAAAATCGGGGTCATAAGGCATATATCCATAACTCGTCATAAGGGGCACCGAATCCCTCTTTTCAATGAGAACCTTAGTCGAGGCCATATAAACCGGGGTGGCAGAGAATGTTCCGATGAGGACAATTATAAAGACGACGATAAAAAAGGTATATACCGTATACCTCCTCTTATCAATAACCTTCAGGTAGTCCCGTAAATGAATTTCCCGTTCTTCCATTTCCATACTTTGTCTTTCAGCCTCTTCTTTTCTCAGAACCGATTTCTATAACTCATGCTATCCTGCAAAAGTGCTTGCCAGCGCTTCATTCAACTAAAAGAAACTCTCAGGGACCACAATCACATCGTCGGGCATTACGGACTCATCCATTTTCACCTTTTCCATGACGTCATCTTTACCATTTTCCTTGCGTATTATCTTTACCCTGCCCGTTGACGCCTTATCCGTAAAGCCTCCAGCCATTGTTATCGCCTTCAACACGGTCGTCCCTTCCTCGAATTTATAGGCATCAGGTTTCCTGACCTCGCCTGTCACATAAAAAACTCCGGCCTTGGGAATGTAGATACTGTCACCGTCCACAATAGGGACGTCCTGAGACGTGTCCCCCATCTCTATCAGGCGCTTGAGATCGATCGTAATGATTTTCTCCTTTTTGCCCGAAGTATCCGGTTTCCTTTTGACGATAGCCTTGTCGCCTGCGTCCTTCGTCAAGTCCCCTGCCTTGGAAAGCACTTCAAGGAAAGTCGTATACCCCTTCAGTTCATACAGCCCGGGGTTCTTTACCTGCCCCATGATGGTAACCTTCTGACTTCTGAACTCCTGGACAAATACAGTGACCTGGGGATAGACGATATATCCCTGGGAAAGCATGTCCGCTATTTTATGGGACACATCGGATATGGTAAGCCCGGAGATCTTCACATGTCCGATGAGGGGAAAGATTATCGTTCCGTCGCCGCTCACGCGCACAGTTGTAGTCAGATCGGGATGGTCATAAACCGTTACCTGAAGTACGTCACCTTCACCCACTACATAGTCTTGCGCAGCCACGGGACGACATATGGCAAGGATTAAAACAAAAAATCCGATGATCCCTATTAACTTCATATCTCCGACTTAGAACAATTTGTTATTTGGAGCCCGCGTATAACGGCTTTATTTAGATCGTTTGTTGCCATTCCGCCCGCGTTGTCTTCCGCGCTGCCGGAGACGGCAAGCCCATCCGGAATCTTTCCGACGGTCTAAAGAGGTCCTTGCAGCGAATCATGCAATTTACACACAAACCCTATTTAGTATACTTAAAGTTCGTCACAATTATAAAGGACGACATAAAAAAAAATAGACGCAGGCAAAAGTCCCGGGGCCGGTCGGATATTTCACAGTTGTTACAACGAACCCGTAATCCTGAAGAAAGCCGTATTGCTTACAAAATTGTAATCAGTGAAGGAGGATTCTCTCCTGGTATATACATAACCTATGTCGCTTTTAAGCCATTTCTGGAACTCATACTGCAGGCCGACAGTTGCCTGATATATGTTGTCTTCAATGCCGGCTGTATTCCCCTCAGCCGTAACAGCGCCCTCGTATCGCTCGTTAGTATACATAAGGTCCGCCAGGCCTGTGATCTTCGATGTGAAGAGCTGCTGGTATTCTACACCTATCTGATTGGTTAGCGTATACAGAAATGTCGCTACATTCGTCTCATCCGTCTTCCTGAAGCCCGTGACGGTAAGAGATGTCTTTGGAGTAAACTGATGTTTTACCTGGGCTTCAGCTATGAATGTCTTCACACTCGGAGAAGAGCCCGAAAAATCTTTAACTCCGTAACCCGCTTTTACCATCCCCTTCGATTTCGCTGTTATGTCCCACTGTATGCCCGCCAGAAACTGGTGCTCCCTGCTGTCGAGAGTGGAGTCGCTGACGTAGGAAATATCGATAAACCTGTATTCGAGGAAAGCGGCCGTTTTCGGTTGGAACTTATAAAACAGATATCCGGAAAAGGAGTTGTCCGTCCGGTCCATGAACTGGTTCCCCTGGTCGTTGTAATGGACGAGGAAGTTGGAATAATCGAGCCGGACACGCAGACGGTTGCCGGTATCAACATGCGCGGTGGCTTCAAAAAGATTGTTGTAAAATTTATCGACCTGGCCCGGTAAGGTCGATACGCTCAGACCGCGTGTTTCAAAGGATTTCACAAAAAGGTCGAAGACATTGGCCGAAACCTTATTGCCGTTATATTCGAACCTGCCGTAGCCGGTGTGGCTGATGGTATTTCCGTAGGGGGAATTTGCCGACGGCAGGGGTATGTCAGCCCGGTAAAGAAGATAGGCCTGATACCTCCTTATGACCTCCGGGGCGTAGCTCGTGAAGACAAGCCCCCCCGGCATACGGTTCGACGTCTCGTCGAGCACCAGATGCTTCTCGGCAACGCGGGGCAGTGAAAGCCAGATCTCGGGCGTCAGAACGGTGCTGAGATTGGTCTTCCTGTTGTCTTTCGTCGCAAAGGCGTTGTCTGTGTAAATTTCCGTGACCGCTAAAGAAGGATGGAAATAGCTCCCTCCTCTTCCGAATATTTCCCTGTAAGTTCTCAGGGTGCCGACAGGGCCTTCTTCCTGCTGCGGCGTTCCCGGCACATCGTTGTCTCCGGCTTCACTCACAAGGAAAGCGCCCTCCGGGAGTTGGCTTCCGCCGGAAGAAACGTCCGTGGCGGGTACGCGTCCCGCTGCCAGCGGTTCCCGCACCCGGTCTGACTTTGCCGACGCGTACTCAGTCGTAACACCCGGCTTTAGTGACGGGTCTTCGTTCGCGCCGCTCGCCGCCACCGAACCAGCGCCTGGCCTCACCTTATTAAGACCCCACGCCTTGACTGTCCTCTCTCCCGTCTTCCTGGCTAACACCCTGTAAACCTTCTTTTTATGGGATGTCACGCCCTTCACAATGAATACCTTATAACCTTCCCGTCTCAGCTTCCGTGAAAGGTCTTCAGCGTTCTCTTTATGCCGGAAGGCTCCCTTCTGGAGATATCCCGGGCGGTAGGCATGGACGTTTGCTTTGGCGGCCTGCATGGCCGTCTTATGACCCGAAATACCGGCAGAGTAGGAGATCACTGGTAAACTGAAAGAAAAGAGCAATATGGCTAACAGCATCTTCTTCATAATTTCCTTGATATTCTTGACAAAAAAGCCTTTATTGTCAAGCGAAATCAGCTTTTCGGACAAGAAATATCCTTTTTTTTTGCACGCCGGCAGATATTTTTTTCGGGACCTCTGATATAATTTATTTTAGATGAGGTATATTTACTACATAATTATTATTTTTCTTGCCCTTTCGGCCGTACTCGGCTACGAACTCCTCTCACCCCCGATCCCGGCAAAAGATACTGCAATGATTATAAACGGCCAGATTATCACCATGGACGAGTTCAACAGGCTTTGCACATCACCGCCTCACCATTTGAAACCGCAAGCTGATTCGATAAATTCACTGATAACCAGGGAATTGCTGATCCAGGAGGCACAGAGGGAAGGTATAGATAAAGAAGAATCCTTCAGAAGGTCCATTCAAAATTTTTATGAACAGTCCCTGATAAAACTGCTGATGGACAAGAAGTTCGATTCTCTGAACGTTTCGGTCGGCGACGGGGAACTGGACAGGTACATATCTTTCCTCGGCAAGAAGATCCAACTGACGGTATTCACTTCGGACACCGCGGAGGATGCAGAGAGAGGTAATTACGAGTACACGAAAACGAGTGAAATGAACTTCGAGGACCTTTCCAGGGATGTGAGGAGCAGGATCACTCCGCTTAACAAGGGAGAAAAGACCAAACCTTTCATGGAAGACGAAAAATTTGTTGTGCTGAGGCTCGATAAAGCGATAAATTCTGTTAGTACATCACCTTCTGAGAAGGAGAGGGAAGACTTAAGACGTATGCTGATATCTGAAAAGAGAGAAAGGATGATCGAGGACTGGGTTGCCGGCTTGAGGAAGAAGGCAGACGTCAAGGTTCTGGTGACTCGGAAGAACTAGGAGACAGGTTATATGAAGAGGAACTGGAGGAGAAGAAACTACTTCATCAATAAGGAACTGCAGGGAAGATATATATTCAGCTTCTTTGTCCTGGTCCTCGCCTGCGGCTTCCTTCTGACGGCGATCTTCAGTCTCCTCTCGGCCGATTCTTTAACCATAGTCTACAAGAATGACACCCTGCAGCTTGGGAAGACGCCTCTCATCCTGTTCAGGGAAATCCTTGGCGCACACTGGATATTTATCGCGACAGGCGGGGTGCTGGTGATTATCGCCTCCCTGTTCCTGTCGCACCGGGTCGCCGGTCCTCTCTACAGATTCGAAAAATCTCTTGAAGAAATGAACGGCGGGAACTTTGATTTTGAGATCAGACTCAGGAGCAAGGACGAGGGGAAGGAACTCGCCAGGATGCTGAACGACTTAAACTCGACGCTCTCCTCGCAGTTGGGGGAAATGAGAAACCTGGCGGAAGGGGTGAATTCGCACCTAGCGGAAATCAGTGCCGAACTGGCCGGCGCAACCAGAGGCGAGAACCTGGACAAGACGATTGCGCTTAACAATAAACTCAGAGATATCCTGAACACATTTAAACTGAAGCACGATGAGTAATTATGTGTCACCGAGCCTCGATTGGGGTTTTCGCAGTCTTACTTGTATCGCTGATACTGTCGGCCTCCGTCTCTTCGGGGACCGAACTGAAAACTCGTTATGCTACCGTGGTTTACAGCAGCGAAAAATACTTAAGGGAGTTTAACGATGAGGTCTCACTTGGAAGTCTTTCCTACCTCGTAAGCAACCGCGAGCCGCTAACAGCATCGGAGGAAGCCGGAAATAAACTGGACGCCATTGTCGAGCGAGTCGAAGTGGTCCTTGACATGTTTCCGAGAGGTCTGAAGTTTACAATGGTCCTGCTTCCCTCCAGCAGGGATGTGCAGCAGGTTTACAGGAGCAAGTACGGGAGGAGTCCGGACTACATCGCTTTCTATTCTCCGAGGGACAAAACACTCTTCGTGTCCATTGACGACGTCAGGGTCGGCGTATTGGCGCATGAACTGACCCATGTAATTCTCGTTAACTATTTTGGAATCTCCCCTCCGGATAAAACGCAAGAAGTTCTTGCGCAGTTTGTTGAGACTCACTTCGGCGACTGAAGGACAGGAGCATTGCGGCAGCAAAGAGCAGAGGGCATAGCGCATAGAGTAAACGACATAAGGGACAGGCCCACACAGTCTGCGGTTCAAAGTTCAGGGCTCGATATTATTATTGGCTGTTCTTCGCCCTGTGCGGTCTTTGATTTCTTAAAAGGACGACGGACTGATGGGCGGATCGGGGTTCGGCTTCGGGATAGGCTCGAAAGGTGCAGGATTGTCTCCGGGAGGGGTGTAGGGAAGTCCCTCGGGCTCAAAATAACAAAGACTCACACCCACCTGCATGAGGCTTGCACTGACTTCACGGGAGTCGGCGCCTGCGTCTATTGCGCACCTTGAAACAACATCCGACGTGGCTCCGGCTTGCATGGCTCCAGAAATTATCTGCTTCAGGTCCCCGCCCCCGTATATGGCGCATTTCACCATCAGGCAGGGACTGTTGCCGAGTTCTATAGCGGTCCTTACAACGTCCAGGCTGCTCATCCCTTCCTGTATCGTGGTCTTTACGGCGCTGCAGATATGCCTCTGTCCGTCATTTTCATAAAGCTTGTCCTTCATATCCTGGCTTGCAAAGACCGCACCGGAGACGAGCAAAAAGGACGACACCGCAGCAAGGAATAGAATAAATCGACCATTGAGAGGCCTTAACCAAGGTTTCATTACAAATTAATTATCACAGAAAAGTTCTCTTCTGTCAATAGAACGCATTGCCTCATCAAAAATCTATATAAAGTAGAATCGTTGCCTCACGTAAGGAATCTACACGAAATGAACAGTCAAAATACCCTTCTTGAAACAGGTCAAGGAGGCAGGAGAACCATAATCCACCATCAAACTTAGCCGAACTGTGAGATTAGGGATTCTGATGCGGGTCAACCCCTCGATTTGCTTAATAGGGGCCTCCGGACCCTCTAAAACTTCCTGGAAAGGACTGTAAAATCTG
>JBJKPE010000043.1:0-18851 GCA_046706685.1 Thermodesulfovibrionales bacterium
AACATTCCAGGTATTCCGAAATCTCGATGATGCAGGCCCTTATAGCTTTTCCGGCCGGTGTCTTCTTATATTGGGAAAGGCTGCCGGAGAACATGCCGACGCCACCGCCGAGACTCAACCCCCCCGAGGACGAGGAAGCCTCTATTGTTCTGGCGTCGACGATCTCCCCGGTTTCGGTATCGATCACTTTCAGGTCGACGGCGATGTACGCCTTGTCCTTTTTGCCGCCGATAGAAAATCCGCCAATGTTCAGTCCTCCTCCGCCTCCGCTTGTGTCTTCTTCATAGGAAGAAACCGTTCCCGCTACGAGGTACTGCGCGCCCTTTATCTTCCCTATTCTAGCCCTTGTGGATTTACTGATCCTGCCGGAGGCGCCGAGGTCCTGCTCGCCGATGACCGAGTCGATTTCTTTCCTCTCAAGGACCTGAAATGCCTTTGTGCTGGCAAGTTCGGAGGCGAGCATGTCCTGAAGCTCTCTTCCGACGCTTGCGTGCCACCACCCTGCACTCGTGTCGTTGGTGAAGCGCAAGACACCGATTCTCGGTTTATTTTTGGCAAGACCCTCCGAAGTCAAGAACAGTGTAAAACACAAAACTACCAGCAAAATCTTTTTCATGGTCCCCCCCTGGGATTTTGATAGAATTAATTATAAATAAGTACCGGTGAATTTACAAGGGCCGCAGGCAAGCCGCCAAAATGCCGACCCTCCGGTCGTTAACAGGCAGACAGGAAGACACTTTACTCCATCTCTTTAGTATAGGAACAGACCCTGTTTCTTCCCGACGTTTTGGCCGCGTACAGCGCCTTGTCCGCGCGCTCAAGAAGGGTTTCCCATTTGTTGTCGGGTTCCTCTACGTCGAAGGAGGCCACACCGCAGCTCACTGTCAGGACGCCTTTGTCTGAGACAGCGTGTTTGATTCCCAGGGACTCGATTTCCTCTCTGATCCTCTCCGCAACATTCCTGGATGTTTCGATATCCTGATCGGGCAATACGATCACAATCTCTTCCCCTCCGTATCTGAAGACATAATCGGAGAGGCGGAGACATTTCTTAATGGAATTTGCGACGGTCTTCAGAACGCCATCTCCCGGTAAATGGCCATAATTATCGTTATACGACTTGAAATTATCTATATCACACATGATGAGACCATAAACATGGACGTATCTGCAGGCACGGTGATGGATCCTCTCTATTGTTTCGTACAGACTCCTCCTGTTTCCTATCTCCATAAGCGGGTCGAGTCTTGCAAGTTCCTCCAGTTTGATATTCAGGCTTACCAGTTCGCTGTTCTTTTCACTGATCTGTTTCTCGAAATTCAGTATGCGTTCTCCAACTCTAAGCCGCACCCGCAATTCGTCACGCTCAAAAGGTTTGGTCACGTAGTCGTCGGCGCCGGCGTTCAGCCCCGCAATAATGTCCTCTTTTCTGTCTTTGCCTGTAAGGAGAACGAGATACACATACTCTGTGGCGCCCGAGGAGCGGATTTTATTGCATAAATCAAGGCCGTTCATGCCGGGCATCATCCAGTCAGCGATGACAAAATTTACCCGATGCGCCAGAAAAATTTCCCACGCCTCCTCCCCGTTGTCTACGGCAATTGTCTCATGTCCCCAGCCGTCGAGCGTCTTCTTCAGGAGTTTTCGGGTTATCGGGTCATCATCCGCGATCAATATTTTCATGACGGTCCTGTAATTCGCAAAGTTCTGTAGAATTCCTCCAGGCGGGAAATCTCCGTTCTAAGATCTTCAAGAAGAGGCATGACCTCCTGAACGCTGCCTTCGTATCCTTTTTCTTCAATTCTTGACAACAGGGAGGTCAGGACATTGGCGCTCAGCATTCCTGAGGTGCCTTTTAAGCTGTGGGCATGGTTCCTAAGCCCCGTGGAATCTCCGGATTTTGCCGCCTCTTCGATCGCGAAGAGCTTCTGGGGCATGTAATTGAGGAATTCGGACAGCATGTTACTGAAAAATTCTCCGTCGTTATCGAACCTTCCCATCGCAGCCTTCAGGTCTATTGGAGAACCTGCGTCGCAGGTTCCTGTGATGGAGGCCGGTGTTTGGCTGTCGCCGGGTTCAGTTCCCTTCGGCGATCTCTGTCCTGCCCAGTGCCTGAAGACGTCGAACAGTTTTCCCTTGTCCACGGGTTTTGCGAGGTAATCGTCCATTTCTGCTTCCAGACATCGTTCTCGATAACCTTTCATTGCATGGGCGGTCATCGCAATTATGACCGCATGTCTTTCACCGCCCTCTTGCAGGCGGATCGCCTTTGTGGCTTCGAACCCGTCCATTTCGGGCATCTGTATATCCATGAAAATAACGTCATAAGCGGTCCTCCCGGCAGCTTCGACTGCCAGAAGACCGTTTTCCGCGATGTCAACACTCATTCCCGCCTTGCCGAGCAGTCTTGACACAACCTGCCGGTTGATCGGGTTGTCCTCGACCAGCAAAACGCGCAAGTGGCTGAACTCTTTGAGCGATACGGGGTCCGCGGTGATATGATCCGCAGTGATGTCCTGGGATGCGCTGATAAGGGGATCACACGTTGCCTTCTGCTTTCTGAAGTTCAGGTTTATCCAGAATGTGCTGCCCTTGCCGCTGTCGCTTGCGACTCCCAGATCGCCGCCCATAAGGTCAACAAGTTTTTTTGTTATCGACAAGCCCAGCCCCGTGCCACCGTAAAGCCGTGTTGTTGAACTGTCGGCCTGCATAAACTTTTCGAATATTATCTCAAGTTTGTCTTCCGGTATGCCTATACCGGTGTCGGCCACGGACAGCATTACCGTCGCGTTATCGTCGGATTCTTCCTCCAGGGTTGAGCTGAATACGACTTTACCGGCGTGGGTGAACTTGATGGCGTTGCTGCCGAGGTTCAACAGTACCTGCTTCAGTCTTACGGGATCGCCGACGAGTAAGACTGGGACGTCCCTGCCGATTATTGATACAATCTCCAGACCTTTTTGCGATGCCTGGGGCGCGAGAGTGTCGATCACCTCCTCGAAGGTCTTGCGGAGATCGAAATCAACAACGTCTAACGTGAGCCTGCCTGCCTCTATCTTCGAAAAATCGAGGATGTCATTGATGATATGAAGCAGAGAATAAGCGCTCTTTTGAACTGCGCGCAGATAGTCGCTCTGTTCCTCTGTAAGTTCCGTATCCATGGCCAGTCCGGCCATTCCTATGATCCCGTTTATCGGAGTCCGTATCTCATGACTCATGTTTGCCAGAAACTCCGATTTCAACCTGCTTGCCTCCTCAGCAGACCCTCGAGCGCGGATCAGCTCGTTATGCTTCATCTCAAGGATATGCATCATATTGTTGAACGTCTCTGTTATTTCGTAGACCGGCACCTTAGTGGACTCTTTATAGACGGCGCACTCCTTACAGTCGCTGTATTTTCTGGCGAAACGTCCCTGGACCTCGCCTCCGCAGTGGGTCCCGGCCACCTGCCAGCACCTCACGTATTTCTTCCCGTGGACAGGACAGCCGGTATATGCGCAGTCCTGAAATTCCCAGCAGACGGGGAGAAGCGGATTGTCGATGGGTTGATAAACATATTCTTCAAACCCCCGTTTAGTCTCCACTTCAGTGATAACGCCGGTAAAAATATCCAGGGCCGAGCGAAGGTTGTTGCGGTCCGTTTCCATTTTTTTGTACGCGCTCTCCAGTTCCCAGGTTACTCTTTTCAACTCCTCCAGTGTCCTGCGGAGGGACTCGTCGGCTTTTTTGCGCTCGGTGACATCCTGAAAAATACCGCGGACCGCTACGAGCATTCCGTCCTTGAAATTACAGCTTACACTGCCTTCTACTATGATTGTCTTACCGTCTCTGGTGATCAGCCTCGTCTCGGCACGGCCGATGTCTTCCCCGGACATCAGGCGTTCGAAGAGATCCCTGAAGTTTGTACGCTCTTCCGGATGGATAATGTCAAAAAAGGAAGATCTCGCTATTTCCTTTTCACTGTAAGCCAATGTTTTGCGCCAGGCGCTGTTAACATAAACGATATCGCCGTTTGGCGCCACGCTCTGGATAAGATCACTGGCGTTTTCGAAAAGGTCGCGGTACCTTTCTTCGCTGTCTTTCAGCGCATCTTCCGCCTGTCGAATCGTGCGGAGCGGAAGAACAAGGAGAATGAAGAATATTATTCCCCCGGAAAAAATGCTGGCAGATGCCAGGAGACCGGAGCGTATGAGAAGAGGGCGAATCGAACGATAGATCTCGACCCGTCCTGTAATCCTGCCGGATTGCATAAGGGGGGATGATCTCATGATGAAAGGCGGCTTGATGGTATCGGCGCTTTCGGCTATAATTCTGTTATTCTGGTCTACGACGCGCCGTATTTCACCCCTGCCTTCTTTCAGACGTTCCGAGATAGATTCGTTCAGTTTTTCCTGCCCGATCCCGTACATCTCTGAATCCGGGTCCATCGCGTGGGAGATAATGGCCGCATTGATCTCCGCTTCCGTAGTAAGGCTTCCTGCGTTGTACTGGTAGGAAACGAGGAAGTAGCCCAGGGGAAGAACGAAGACGAACACCCCGATGAACACACCTATGATGATGGTGAGGAGGCGGCCTATATCGGTCTTGAGAGCCATAGCCCTTCAGCGATCCGCATTTTCGGGCAGTGGTTCCATGTCTGCTCGGTAATCAGCGTGCTGCACACCTTTATTTTATCTAATTAAGACCAATTATTGCAGTGTGCGGCATATTCCGCCCCGGGGGACAGACGATATTTCTTCCGAAGGAGGACTTTAGACCTTGAAAAAAACGCGGCTGGTGATAGTATTATTTGAAAAAAAAAGATAAGAAGGAGGATAACCGGAGGGAGCCGTAGTCAGTTTGCCGTCACTGCAGTCTTTTTTTCATTCAGGGAAATCATATCGCCCAGTATCGACATTCCCTCCCTGACATACGGATCTTCGCCCACATCTTTCACCCAGAGTTCCCTTCTCTGTTTTTCCGTCAAGCGGGAGGTGTCTTTCTTCGTCTTCGATGTGCTGTGAGGGTTGGGGACCTCAGTTTCTCCCAGGCTCCGCATCTTCTCCATCTCTTTCTTCGCGACATCGAAGTTCAGGGACTGGACCGTCTTTTTCTGCATATCCTCTATCCTTCTGCTTTCCTTTGTCATTTTTGCAAATTCCGGGTCGGCGGCGACGCGCCTTTCACTCCTCGCCCTGAGTTCAGCCAGGTCAGCATGGTGGAACCCCGGCCACTTCGTAAAATTCGTCGGCTTCACCGTATCCCAGGGAAGGGCATAGTCGAGATACTTTTCACCTGTCTTCAGGCCCTCCAGCCTGTCGGGCAGCACGATGTCCGGCAGGATGCCGCGATACTGCGTGGATTCTCCAGTTATCCGATAAAATTTCTGTATGGTGAGCTTCAGTGCGCCGAGCGTTTTGTATTGGTCCATATCGCTGAAGGGGATGGTCTGGTCGAGATCGATTACCGACTGGACTGTCCCCTTGCCATGGGTGTGTTCGCCTCCTACAATGACGGCCCGGCCGTAATCCTGGAGGGCACCTGCCAGTATTTCCGAGGCTGAGGCGCTGAACTCGTTGACCAGCACGACCATGGGTCCGCTATAGCTGGTGCCCCGGTCATTATCCGATAAAACGGAGACCCTGTCGGAGCTGTCCTTAATCTGGACGACCGGCCCGGTGTTTATGAACAACCCTGCAATTTGTACCGCGTCGGTGAGAGCACCTCCCCCGTCGTTCCGAAGGTCGAGTATGAGGCCGTCGATATTCATCGTCTTCAGTTTCTGCAACTCGGCTTTCACATCGTCTGTTGCATTGCGGCCCCTGTCACCGTTCTTGGCCTTTTCGAAGTCCCTGTAAAAACTGGGTATTCTGATGTAGCCCAGTCTCGTACCGGCCGTCTGCTTCAGAACAGCCCCCTTTACAAAAGTATCCTCCAGCTCTACGACGTCGCGTACTATGGATATTACGAGGCGTTTTCCGTCAGGGTTCCTTACTGTAAGCCGCACCTCTGTGCCTTTCTTGCCGCGGATGAGGTTTACAGCGTCTTTGATGTCCATGCCGGTTATGTCCACCGGCTCGCCAGTCCCCTGTGCCACCTTTAGAATTATGTCTGCCGGCTGGAGCTGTTTCTGCCTGAAGGCGGGACCGCCCGGTATGATTTTCACTACTTTTATGTAACCGTCTTCCTCCTGGAGCGTGGCGCCGATGCCTTCCAGGGAACCCCGCATGCTGATATCGAAATCTTCCTTGCTCGTAGGGGGCATGTAATCGGTATGAGGATCGAAGGCCCTCGTCACGGCATCAAAATAGCGGTTGAAGCGATCCCTCGGCTTCTCCTGCCGGATCTGGGTGAAGAAGGTGTCATAAATCTTCTGTATCTTTTCCCGCGCAGTCTTTTGAAGGTCCTCCTGCGGCGACTTACTCCCCTTGTTCTCCTGTTTGCTCTTCCTGTCTTCCATCAGGTTGAGATACCGATCAAGGACCTGGTACTTAAGGAGTTTCCTCCACCTTTCCCTCAATTCCTGGTCGGTCCTGCAATAGTCGAATTTGTCCGGGTCGGTCTCTATCGTCTCGTCTTTTGAAAAATCAAAATTTCTCGAAAGCAACCCATCCACCATCTGCCGTACGACAGCCATTCTCCGTTCAAGCATATCCTCACCGACATCGGGAAGTACCAGCTTGCCGGAGTTTAACTCGTCGTCTATCCTGTCGGCAAAGGTCCGGAGTTTCCCCACGTCTTCCCTGAGCAGAAAGCGCTTCTTGCCGTCCAGGTCCTTCAGGTAGAGGCTGAAAGCGGCTTCAGAGAATTTGTCGTCTATCTTTTTATGGGTGAAGTGATAAGTTTCCAAATCCCTTCGGACCAGGTAAGCGAGCAGCCTGGCGCGGTTGTATTCATAACTGCCGAGATTCTGGAAGCCATAGGCTGCAGGCCCCGCCAGCAGAGTCAGCAACAACCCGAAAATCAGGAAGCGACGCAGAGCGGGAAAACGCAGACGGATCATTGAGGAATTCTTCCGGCGGACGGCTGTCGTGAAAACGCCGTGTTCGTGCAACTTGTCATTTACATAGTTTACTTCTTTCGGAACCTCTTTCGCAATCAGGCCGTTTCGGGAGAGAGAGGAATCCGCGATCAGGGTAAGAATTAAGAGTTCTCCCAAAATTTCAAACTATGGAAGAAATACATTTGTCGTCATTCCCGAGGTAGTAATCGGGAATCCATTGTCTTAAGAACAAACTTGGATTCCCGCCTTCGCGGGAATGACGGACAAAGGCCAAACAATTCTGGGGGAACTCCTGGGGGAGAATCCATTGACAATTCTCAGCGGTAAAAATTATAGTAAAAATGTAAGTAAGCGCTAACATATCATCATGGCAAGAGACACGAGGGCAAAGATACTGGAAGCCGGACTGAGGCTCTTTTCGAAGAAGGGATATCTCGGCGCGACTACGAAGGAGATAGCACAAAAGGCGGGCGTCGCCGAGCTTACGCTTTTCAGACACTTCACGTCCAAGGAGAAGCTCTTCGAAGAGATGATGAGCGCCTATTCCTTTCTTCCCGCTTTGAAGGGGCTTCTTCCGGGGTTGAAGGAGATGCCGTACGAAGAGGCGCTTGCAGAGATTGCCGGGAGTTTTCTCAGGAGATTGAACGAGAGGCGCCATCTGGTGAGGATTATGCAGAGGGAACTGCATCTGTATCCGTCCAGGGCCAGGGAGGTTTATCAAAATCTTATGGGCGAGATTGTAAAGACGCTTGCGTCGTATTTCAGGGAATTGCAGGAGAAGGGGGCCTTGAGGGAATTCAGTCCGGAACTCGGGGCAAGGGCTTTCCTCGGTATGTTTTTTTCTTATTTCAACACCCAGGAACTTATCGTTTCTCAAAAATACAGGTTTACGGACAAGGAGAGCGTTGTCGGAATGTATGTCGGTATTTTCGTAAAAGGCACTATTCGGGAAAACCGGGAGCGGGAGATATGAAGAAAACATTGATCTGGATCGCAGTTCTGGCAGTAATCGGCGTGGGTGCTTTCGTCAAGTTCAGGGACGGCAAGGAGAAGCCGAACTTCCGGACCGAAAAAATAACAAAGGGCGATATCGTATCAACCGTCACGGCGACGGGGACGGTGAACGCGGTTACCACCGTTCTGGTGGGAACACAGGTCTCCGGTACTATAAAGGAACTCAATGTCGATTTCAACTCGCGCGTCAAGAAGGGGCAGCTCATCGCCATGATTGATCCGGCGACCTTCGAGGCACAGGTCGAACAGCAGAAGGCGAACCTTAATTCCGCGAAAGCGAACGTGGAAAAAGCGAAGGCGACCCTCGTAGATGCCAGGAGGTCAATGGAGAGGAACAAGGAACTCCGGGCAAGAGATCTTATTGCCCAGAGCGACCTCGACACTTCCGTAACAAACTTCGAAACGTCAAAGGCGCAGGTTGGTGTGGAGGAAGCGGCCGTGGCTCAGGCGGAGGCCGCACTGAAGACCGCATTGACGAACCTGGGATATACAAGGATCGTTTCCCCTGTGGACGGTGTGGTCGTTTCGCGGAATGTAGACGTAGGGCAGACTGTGGCCGCGAGTTTTCAGACGCCTACCCTCTTCACCATCGCTCAGGACCTTACCAAGATGCAGATCGATACCAATGTGGACGAAGCCGACATCGGAAAGGTTAAGGTCGGACAGGATGTGGAGTTTACGGTTGACGCTTATCCTGACACGACTTTCAAGGGTAAGGTCTCTCAGATAAGGATTGCCCCGATAAGCGTTCAGAACGTGGTCACCTATGACGTGGTCGTCCTTGTGGACAACAGGGAACTGAAACTTATGCCCGGAATGACTGCGAACGTTTCGGTCATTGTGGCTGAATCCAATGGCGTTCTGAGGATACCGAATGCTGCGCTCAGGTTCGTGCCGGCCCAGCGCGGAGCGAGACTTGAAAAAGGTCCGGGCGTCTGGATTGCGGAAAATCTTAAACCGGTGCGCATTCCCGTTGAACTGGGCATAAGCGACGGCAGTTTCACGGAACTCGTTTCGGGTCGCCTCAGAGAGGGCGAGGAAGTGATAGTGGAGTCGGCCTCGTCGGCGAAGAGTACAGCCCCGTCAGGGCACGGACCGAGATTCTTCTGATTGTGATCTTGAGTCAAGAGAAGAAGGCATGGCTATAATAGAAGTGGATAAGATAAACAAGGTTTACAGCCTTGGGGATATCACCGTGAACGCCCTCAGTGACGTGACGGTATCGATAGAAAAGGGCGAATTCGTTGCCGTAATGGGTCCTTCCGGCTCCGGAAAAAATACTTTCATGAACGTCCTGGGATGTCTGGACAAACCGACGGAAGGCCGGTATGCCCTGGAGGGAACGGATGTCGGCAAGTTGGGCAGGGACGAACTAGCCGGCATACGGAACAAGAAGCTGGGTTTCGTGTTCCAGGGATTCAACCTTCTTTCGCGGACCTCGGCGATAGAAAATGTGGAACTTCCGATGCTCTATAACGGCCTTCCGTCACATGACCGGAGAGAGAGGGCGCTCAGGGCATTGAAGAGTGTCGGACTCGAAGGACGCGAGGGGCATCATCCCAATCAGCTTTCGGGAGGACAGCAGCAGAGGGTGGCCATAGCCAGGGCTCTTGTGAACGATGCACCCATCATACTGGCTGACGAACCCACAGGCAACCTTGATACGAAGACGAGTGCGGAAATCATGGACCTCTTCGTTAGGCTCAACAAGGCTTCCAGTATAACGATCGTGCTCGTTACCCACGAGCCCGATATCGCCGCCTACAGCAAGAGAGTGATCAAATTCCTTGACGGTCGTATCGTAAGCGACGCACCGCAGGAGGAAAGACCTTGATCAACATTCCTTCAACCGTCAAGATTTCTCTCAGGGCGCTCAGGGTCAACAAGATGCGTTCAGCTCTCACAATGCTTGGCATTATCATCGGCGTGGGAGCGGTGATCGCGATGCTTGCTGTAGGCACAGGGGCCAGCGAGCAGATAGCGGCCCAGATGTCCAGCATAGGAAGCAACCTTCTTATCATCCTGCCCGGCGCGACCACTTCCGGCGGAGTGCGGATGGGGGCCGGCACACAGCCGACCCTGACCATGGCCGATGCTGAAGCTATACAAAAGGAATGCCCGGCCGTATCGGATGTGGCACCCGTTTTAAACGGGGTCGCTCAGGTGGTGTATGGGCATCTTAACTGGTCGACCGGCGTAGTCGGCACGACTCCTGCCATGCTCAACGTTAGGGACTGGCCGGTTGCCTCGGGCAGGCCCTTTACCGGGCAGGACGTCAAGAGCGCTACAAAGGTCTGCCTGCTTGGTCAGACGGTAGTCGATAACCTTTTTGGCGGCCAGAACCCTGTCGGCCAGATCGTCCGGATCAACAAGGTCCCATTCACTGTTATTGGCGTGCTGAGTGCAAAGGGTCAGTCGCCCGGCGGTCAGGATCAGGACGACACGATTTATGTGCCCGTCACAACCGCGCAGAAGAAGCTTTTCGGGACCGCTTTTCCCGGCATGGTTAGAATAATCATGGTTAAGGGGAGGAGCACGGAAGACTTGGCGCCGGCTGAGCGGCAGATAAACGAGCTTCTGAGGCAGCGGCACCATATCGGCCGGAAGGAGGAGAACGACTTCACCGTCAGGAACCTGACGCAGATGATGCAGGCGGCCGAACAGTCAACAAAGGTTATGACACTGCTGCTGGGAGCGATCGCATCCGTTTCGCTCCTTGTGGGTGGTATCGGCATCATGAATATCATGCTTGTCTCTGTAACCGAGAGAACAAGGGAGATAGGGATCAGGATGGCGGTGGGAGCGAAGACGCTGGACATACGCCTCCAGTTTATAGTAGAGGCGCTGACACTTTCCCTTATAGGAGGAATTGTTGGTATAATTCTGGGCATATCCGGCTCCGAACTGGTGTCTGCGCTTGCGGGATGGCCCACAGTCGTGGCCCCTCTTTCGGTCCTTCTTGCTTTTGCCTTTTCGGCCCTGGTGGGAATATTTTTCGGGTTTTACCCGGCATACAAGGCGTCGCTTCTGGACCCTATCGAGGCATTAAGGTATGAATAGGATCATGAAAACTTTTAATAGTTCACCGCAGAGACGCAAAGGGCGCAGAGAGTGTAAATTATATATTTCTGCTGAGAGGGCAGAAATATATAAGCTGACATGAGGCCGGTTTTTTTGTTTTCCGGCCTCTCACCGGAAAACAAAATTAACTTGATCTCTGCGAGCTCTGCGTCTCTGCGGTGAGGTTCTTTTTTGTCCGGGTTCGCCGGATTAGGAGGTTTGAGGTGTTGAGATACTTGATTCAGTTCTGTCTTCCGGAAATTGCATTGATGGACATTGTGATATGAAAGTAAGACTTATGGTGTCGCTTCTGACAGCGGTGTTTTTTGTGGCTCTCTCGTCCAGTTCGCATGCCGAGACTCTCACATTTTCTGAGGGGCTAAAACTTGCCGTCCAGAGCAGCAAGCTTCTGAGGATCGCCCACCGAAGTGAGGAAATCGCCAATAGCGACACTCGCATCGAAAAATCCTATCTCCTGCCGAAGGTTGACGCCGGTGTCAGCCAGACGTTTCTGGCCTATCAGCCGGTTGCCCTATTCGGCACCGTTTCTGCCGCCACTTCGAACAGGAGTTTTCTTGCATACAATGTCTCCGTAGAGCAGACCCTTTACGATTTCAGACGGGACGCCGCCAGGTATGATGCGAGCAGGGCTATACTGCAGACGACAAAGCTCGATACCGACAGAATCAGAAACCTCGTGGAAGTGAACTTCGCTTTTTTGTATTTCAATCTTCTCGAATCGGACAAGATGGTCCTTGTGGCGGGCGAAGAGGTCGACAGGCTCGAATCTCACCTCAAGGACGCCAGGAATCTCTACGAGGAGGGAGTTATTACGAAAAACGATCTGCTCCAGGCCGAGGTGAGGCTTTCGGACGCCAGACAGAGGATGCTGGCCGCAAAGAACCTCAGGGAGGTCAACATGTCGAACCTCAACGATGCTATTGCGCGGCCACTCACCGCCCGGACCGGTATTGAGGACATTAAGGAACCCGTAGAGGTGGCCGGCGTCAATCTGGAGAAGGCGTGGGAGGTCGCAGAGAAGGAGAGACCGGAGGTGCTGATCATAGACGGGACATTGAAGTCGCTTAACCTGCAGGAGGTCTCGAAGAAGGCGGAATACTATCCGAGGATCTTCGTCAAAGGGGCCTACGATTATGAGAAGAACGATTACCTTCTGCACGACGACAACTGGTCGATGGTCCTCGGCCTCAGCATCAACCTTTTTAACGGGGGAAAGACGACGGCTGAGGCACTGAAGATTGAGCTCCAAAAGGAAAAGCTGCTGGAACAGAGAAATAAGCTTATTGATGATATAAAACTTGAGGTCGAAAAATATATTCTGGACTCAAAAACCGCACGTGAGCGCCTGGAGACGACAAAAGATGCCATTCAGCAGGCGAAGGAAAACCTCAGGATAAACAGGACCAAGTACGAGGAAGGTGTGGGCACGGCAACCGACGTCCTTGACGCCGTGACGCTTCTGACCGTCGCTGAAACCAACTATTACAGGGCGGCATATGACCTGAGCAAGGCCGACGCCGCAATTTTATACTCTATGGGAAAAGAACTATCGGAGGTATATCGTTAATGGAAGAGACGTCCAGCAAAGGCAATAATCACAGGAGAAAGGTTGCAGCCGGGATCATCTTCTCCGTTATCGGCGTCATAGCGATTGTCGCCGTCTACCTTTACCTTCAGTACAAGAGCACACACATTTCGACGGACGACGCGTATGTGGAAGGGAATGTCTATACAGTCGCTTTCAAGGTTAATGGGACAGTAAAAAAGGTGAATGTCGACGATAACCAGTATGTTAAGAAGGGCGATGACCTCGTTGATCTCGATCCGGTGGATTATGATGTGAGGGTAAAAGAGTCTGAGGCGGCGCTTCATGTGGAGAAGGCGAAGTTGGCAGAGGCTAATAAGAGGATCGATGCTGCGGGGAAACGGCTTGTGCAGTTACAGTTTCAGTTAAGGGCCAGCCGGGCCAACCGCGATCTCCAGCAGGCCAATCTGAATCAGGCTGAGATAGACATAAAGCGGGCTGATAACCTGTTCAGGAAAGAGGCTATGTCGAAGGAGAGATACCAGCAGACGCAGACTGACTATAAGGTCCGTGTTGCACAGCTCACGGCCGCGGAGGATCAGGTGAATCAGGTGGCGGCTGCTCTCGACACGCAGAAGGCCGTCATAAGCCAGACGGAATCGGCGGTGCAATCAGAGGCTGCGCTGGTAAAACAGAAAGAGGCTGCTCTTGAGGCGGCCCGACTGAATGCGGGCTATACCAGGATCTGTGCGCCGGTAGACGGTTACGTGACAAAGAAGAGCGTCGAGGTGGGGAACCAGATACAGGCGGGTCAGCCTCTTATGGCGGTGGTTCCCCTGGAAGGAACATATGTGACGGCGAACTATAAGGAAACACAACTGGACAAGGTGAAGCCCGGGCAAAAGGTCGAAATAAGCGTTGACAGCTATCCGGGCAAGACTTTTCATGGCAAGGTCGACAGCATCATGGCTGGGACTGGCTCTGCTTTTTCTCTCTTTCCGCCCGAAAATGCGACAGGCAACTACGTTAAGGTTGTACAGAGGGTCCCCGTCAAAATCGTTGTCGACAGGGGAGAGGACCCCAAACACGTCCTGAGAATCGGAATGTCTGTCGTGGCCACAGTTCTGGTAAAGTGAACTGACTGATCGGGATTTTGGTGCTCCGCTACAACTGACATGACCGACGAGCAGGCTGCCGTCAATAAATGGATTATAGCTCTTACCGTTATGCTGCCCACGCTCATCGAGATCGTGGACACCTCGGTTGTCAACGTCTCGCTTGATCATATCAGGGGCAGTCTTTCGGCCACTATCGATGAGTCAACGTGGACGATAACCTCGTATCTCGTGTCCAATGCGATCATCATCCCTATGACCGGATGGCTGAGCAGGGTCTTCGGCAGAAAGAAGTACCTTATTTCGTCCATAGGGCTGTTTACCGTCAGCTCTCTTTTGTGCGGTCTGGCCTGGAACCTTCAGAGTCTTGTGGTGTTCAGGATACTTCAGGGTATAGGGGGAGGCGCCCTGCAGCCTATCTCTCAGGCCATTCTGCTCGAATCTTTTCCGAGAAAACAGCACGGAATGGCGATGGCTATCTTCGGGGTCGGCATCATGTTCGGACCCATCGTCGGCCCTCTGCTCGGTGGCTGGGTTACCGACAACTGGTCCTGGCACTGGATTTTCTTTATCAACATACCGATCGGCATTCTCTCCGTTCTTATGGTCATATTCTTCATCTTCGACCCGCCGTACATGAAGAAGATGAAGATGAAGATAGACTACTGGGGACTTGCGTTTCTCGCCCTGGGTCTTGGGTGCCTGCAGATAGTGCTCGACAAGGGGCAGCAGGACGACTGGTTTGCTTCGCACTTCATCACATGGCTGGCCGCTATATCCTTTATCTCGCTCGTGCTGTTTCTTATAGTCGAGTTCTTTGCCGAACATCCGATCATGAACCTTCGCACCTTCAGGAACGTCTCCTTTACCACCGGCACTATAGTGATGTTCTTCGCCTTTTTCAATCTCTTTGGAAGCATAGTTCTCCTGCCGATATATCTTCAGACCCTGATGGGATATACTTCCTTTCTTGCAGGGATGGTGCTCGGCCCCGGGGGGCTGGCTACGCTCATTGCCATGCCTGTTGCGGGCAGGCTTGTGACAAAGGTGAATCCGAAGGGCCTGCTGGCCTCGGGCATCATTATCGGTGCCTACTCTACTTACCTCATGTCCGAGTTCAACCTGTACGCCGGCTTCTGGACGATAATCTGGCCCAGGGTCGTGCTCGGCCTCGGCATGGGACTTCTCTTTATTCCCCTGACCACCATGACGATGTCAACTATCAGCAGAGAGAATATGGGGAATGCTACCGCTATATATAATCTGCTGAGAAACCTTGGCGGAAGCTTCGGGGTGGCCTTCGTTACCACTATCGCCGCCAGGAGGGCGCAGTTCCACCAGTCACAGCTGATCTCAAATCTTACTCCTTTCGACAGAACCTATCAGACTGCAGTGCATCACTCGACACAGTTCCTCGAACGAAACGGTTTTTCAGCTGCGGATGCCGGGCACGCCGGGGCGGGCGCTATTTACGGTGAACTGCAGAGGCAGGTACATATGATGTCTTTTAACGATGCTTTCCATTTGCTCAGCGTGTTTATGATTCTCATCGTCCCTCTGGTGTTCCTGATGAGAAAAGGGAAGGGCGAGGCCCCGGCGGGGATGCACTGAAAAGCTGAAATACGGTTAACCACGGATGAGCACGGATAAACACTGATAAAAAGAATCTGTTTATCCGGTAAGACCCCGCCTTTAGGGAGCGTGAAGAAAAGAAGGTTTCAGAGTTTTTAAGAATCCGTGTCCATCCGTGCAGATCCGTGGCTAACGGCTTTCTTAATTTTGAATAAGCCGTATACCGAAATAGTAGCAGCAGTGCTGGTGATCGAGGTCGTTGATGAAGGAGCGCTCCTTGCCGTCGTCAAAGAGGATCCTTACCATGCAGAATCCGCCTGAGAGGGCCGAGTGTTTTTCCTCGACAACCTCGCCCAGACCCCATGAGTAGTATCTGCGATGTTCAACCTTGTCGCCCAGCCTCAGATATAATCTCTTCATCATTTCTTATTTTACAATAAAGACCGGCGCGGCTTCTAACCGGCTCAACCTGCGGAACCGTCAATCTTCCCGGGGGAGTATCCCCGGGCAAATACCCTGAAAAGAAATGGATAAAAGAGACTCGCAAAGAGGGCCGAGAGGACAAGGGTATTGTTTACTCCGGCGTCGATCAATCCGAGCTTTCTGCCGACCGCGCCTGCGACGACGATCATGGAGAGCGGTGCGGAAAGAAGAAGAGTCATGAGAAAACCCTCTTTCAGGGAGAGTCCCAGGAAATGCTTCAGGAAGATGGCGGGAAGGTTGCTCGCAAAAATGAGTCCTGCCAGCAAAATGGCCAGGAATATGTCATGTGCCGAAAAAAGGCTGGCCATGTTAAAATCGGCGCCTACCCCCATGAAAAAGAAGGGTATGAAGAAACCGAACCCCAGGGCGTTGATCTTTTCTTCAAACCTTGACTTGTTCCTGAAAACGAAGGTGAACATCACGCCTGCCATAAACGAACCCATAATCGGCTCCATTCCCGCGCCATAGGCGATCAGTGCTCCCACGAAAACGATCGTTATCGCCAGACGTATTCCTTCTTCGACCGGGTCCTCGCTCTCCATTACCTTTCTCACATGGTCGGGATTCCACCATGCGACGACGTAGATAAGTCTGAGGGTGAGAGTGGCCAGCGCCAGGAGAGCGCCGAGCTTCAGCACCTGTACCAGAAGAGAAAAGGAGACGCCGTAACTATGCGCGATATCGAGCCCGGTGAGAGCAATGATGGACAGAAGCTCCCCGGCGAGCGTAACACCGACTATATGTCTCCCCAGGTCCTGTCTTACAAGGCCGGCCTCTTTCAGCACGGGGAAAGTAATACCTGCGGATATCATGGAAAGGGATATGCCCACGTAAAAGGAGTGGCCTGAAATGTAAAAGAAAGTCGGGGTAAATATGAGGGAGAGCACCGGGATTGCCACATACCAACAGACCTTTGTATTTTTGAGGAGCGCCCTTAAATCGAGTTCCATGCCGGCAATGAACATAAGATAGATGAACCCGATGTCTTTGAGGAACTCAAACCATTCAGGTCTCTCGTGGAGCGCGGAGTGGAAGAGGAGCATTCCGAAGAGAATCTCCAGAACTGCTGAGGGCACGCTGAACCGTCTCGCGATAAACGGCAAAAGAGAGGCACCGGTAACGAGCAGACAGATTATGATAAGTTTCTCGGCCACCTTGCCTCAGAGCGATTCCTCGATGCCGGGAAGAATGAGGGTGCTGGCCCCGGAACGTTTGAGGATGTGCCATGCCACGTCGGGTGACAGGACGGAGCGGAAAAAACCCTTTCCAGACCAACTGTCGGCGCCGAGGACGAGGAGATTATAATCCGGCAGTCTGCGGCAGATTTCATGCACCGGGTTACCGGTCAATACCTGAAGGTCTATCTTCTTCCTGTGGAAAAATCCCATGTTCGAAATCATCTTCTTCGTCTCCTCGAACTTCTCCGATTCTTCTTCTGTAGCGATATATTCGGACGGTCTGGCCGTAAAAACGCTCACCTCGGTGGCGATCGTCTGGGATATCTCTATCGACTTGTCGACGAGGTGGCGGAAATCGAAGTCTATGAGGGCCGGTACAAGCAGCTTTGAGTAAGGGTGAGTACCCTGAGCGAGAATGACTGGGCATTTTGCAGTCCGCGCGAGGGAAGAAAGGGAAAGCTTTTGTGCTGCATTAAAAAAGGGAAATCGAGGTGCAAGGAAGCTGTTTTTAGAGACGACTATGATACCTATCCTGGCGCCGCCAGCGCCTGCCAATGATTTTATCGCCTCGGCGGGGGGCAGAGAGGATTCTATCTTGTTTGTCTCCCCAAAGCCGTATTTCCCGGCTATTTCATCGTGTCGTTTGATGAGCTTTTCAGCCCGCGAGGCGTAGATAATGTGTACCTTGTCGAGTTGAAATACAGAACAGATATAGGCAGCCTCCTCAAAGAGCGCGTCCTTCTCGTCTCCTGTGAGGTACAGTGCGAGGGAGGTGCCGAATTCGAGGGGGAACCGCTCGAATTCTGAGGTGAGCATCTCGGCAACGGTCTTCAGCACGACCGGGTCTCCGAGGATGACGACCTTGTCTTTCTCCTTCAGCGCTGTTTCGGGCTTCGGCACTACAATGTTGCCGTCTCTGTAAATAATGCCTATGTTCCACCTGATAGGTGCGATGTAGCCGAGGGGCCTGTTCCGTAGTCTCGAATTCGGGTGGACTTCGACCTCGAGTATCTCGTTTTTCCCGACCCCTATGCCGTGAGCTGTCTTGGCCTGATGCTCGATGAGGTTCCTTAAGTCGTTAGCGCTGGCGGTGAAGAGATTCTTTACCTCCACCCCGAGTTCGGCAAGTTCCTTCATGCCCTTATCGGTTATGGCTACCGAAATTACCCGCCTGGGGTTGAAGTGATCGCGGAGGACCCTTGCCACCTCGATGTTTATCTTTTCCGTTGTCGTGGTAATTAGTACCACCTCGCTTTCGTCAATCGCCGCCTGCTCAAGGACCAGCCTGCTTGTCGCATCTCCTGTGACGACCTTCGTCCGCTCTCTGGGGCGGAGCGCTGCAACAACGGATTCGGCGTCCGGACTGGAATCGACACAGGTTATGTCAAAATCTCTGGACAACTTTGAAAGGAGTTCTCTCCCTATGTTGCCGACTCCTATCATTACTATCATGATGGTACCCCGCTCTCAGATTTGCAAAGGCAGCAAAAGCCGAACCTATGTATATCATCCACATAAACAATACGCGTGGCAAGGGACAGAAATGAGGGTCGGCCCGGGTGAATAAATTCTTTGACTTTTTTTTTGAAAAAAGATATCATTACTTCGAAGTTTCTGGAGTTTTTGTAACTGATGAAGCCGCAAAGACTTTCAGCTTTGCGGCTTTTTTTGCTGGCGGTGGTCATCCTGAGACTTTAGTTTATATCTAAGGAGGTTTACCAGAGTGGCTAACGGAACAGTGAAGTGGTTCAACGAGTCAAAGGGCTTTGGTTTCATCACTACCGAAGAGAACTATGACGTATTTGTCCACTATTCCGCCATCCAGGGCAACGGATTCAAGTCCCTTGCCGAGGGTGACGCAGTCAGCTTTGATGTCGAAAAAGGCCCCAAGGGTCCGAAAG
>JBJKPE010000044.1:0-3612 GCA_046706685.1 Thermodesulfovibrionales bacterium
CCAGTTTGGAATCTTCCTGGAAGGGCGTCACCTCGATGTACTGAAACATTCCGCTTCCGCCCCTCTTGTCCACCTTCGAGACATAGCCCGCCGGTATGCCCGGCGGAAAGAGTCCGTCGAGACCCGAGGTGACCACAACCTCCCCCATTTTCACATCTTCGTCCTGAGGGATATACCTGAGCATGCAGCCCCTGCCTCCCGTGCCCGAGAGGACGCCCTCACGCCTGCTCTCCTCAAGTCTTACGGCGGCGGAGAAATTGATGTCCGTGACCGGGAGCAGATTCGAGTATGATCCGGAGACGTTCACCACCTTTCCGGCGAGTCCCATAGGCGTCACCGCCGCCATATCCCTTCGTACACCGTCTGTCCGGCCCTTGTCGATCACGAGGATATGAGACCACCTGTCGACCCCTCTTCCGACAACCTCGGCGGCGGCGACAAAGGTCTGTTTTCCGTCACGGAGTTTAAGGATCTCTCTCAGCCGCTTATTTTCGAGCAGCACCTCCCGGTATTCCTGGCGTTGTCTCAGCAGTGCGTCGACCCGCTTCCTCAATTTTTCATTCTCTTCCTCACGCAGCGTGAACTTCGTAAACGGCGCGGCAAGGGTTTCCGCAAGACGGTGGGACGCGGCATAGGAATTATCGAGGATCACACCCATAAAATTACCGGAACGTGTGTGCTCTTTCTTGCTCTGGTAGGTCATCAACACGAAGGCGGTTATCACCACGGTAAAAAAAAGAAACGACCTTTTTTTGGGCATTATTCAGGCATTGTCAGTTTATGGCTATTCTGCGAAGCATTTCAAGCTCATCGAGCATCTTCCCCACACCCAGCACAACAGCGGTCAGGGGGTTTTCCGCCACGATGACAGGCAGGCTTGTCTCCTCCTTTATAAGGCCGTCCAGCCCGCGCAGAAGCGCCCCGCCTCCGGCAAGGACGATGCCCCTGTCCACAATATCGGCAGCGAGCTCCGGCGGCGTGTTCTCAAGGGCCACCTTGATGGTGTCCACGATGATGTTGACGGGTTCCGCAAGGGCCTCCCTGATCTCGTCCTCGTTTATCGTAATCGTCTTTGGAATACCGGAGATCAGGTCCCTGCCCTTGATGTTCATCACCCGCTTTTCCTGGCTGCCGGAGGGATAAGCGGAGCCCAGCTCTATCTTTATCAGTTCAGTCGTCATCTCGCCGATCATCAGGTTGTATCTTCTCTTTATGTACCCCATTATGGACTCGTCCATCTTGTCGCCGCCCACACGGACCGCCTTGCTGTAAACCACCCCGTCCAGGGAGATCACGGCAACGTCGGTGGTGCCGCCTCCGATATCGACAATCATGTTGCCGGACGGCTCTCCCACCGGGAGTCCGACGCCGATTGCAGCGGCCATCGGTTCCTCGATAAGGTAGACCTCCCTGGCGCCCGAGGCCTCGGCCGCATCCTTTACCGCCCTCTGCTCCACCTGGGTTATCCCCGACGGCACACCTATTATCACGCGCGGCGATACGAAGCTGGTCCTGTTGTGGACCTTCTTTATAAAGTACTTAAGCATCTCCCCGGTGGCGTCGAAATCGGCGATAACCCCGTCTTTCATCGGTCTGAGCGCGGTTATATTGGCAGGCGTCTTGCCGAGCATTCTCTTGGCCTCGGCCCCGACGGCTACGGTCTTTCTGTTGTCCTTTCTTATCACGACCACAGACGGTTCATCGCATACAATGCCCTTGCCCTTCACGTAAACCAGAGTATTGGCTGTGCCCAGATCTATAGCGAGATCGTTCGAGAATAATCCGAGTATCCTGTGAAAAAACATCGTGCCTCCATAGCAGCGGTCAGTTTTCTACCACCATTGTCCCGGCGATAGTGTCACCGAGACGCGCGCCGTCACTACTTCCCAGAATCAGTATAAATTCAAAGCAAAACGTACCCAGAATGAAGATCCAGCCGATCCACGGGACACCCCAGAGGACGTATCCGATCGCGAGTGTGCTGTTTCTCAAAATGGATTCCCTGAAGGAGCAGGGGGCAAGGGTTTCCTTCGATACGACCCTTAATTTGATAAGCTTCTTCCCCACACTCCTGCCGTCAAAAAAGCCGTCTCCGAGGAGAAGATAGGTCAACCCGGCAAAATAACCTGCCCTTGGTATCACTTCCATGACTGCGGCGATGAGAATAACGTCAATGACTTTCGCCGCCGTCCTCAAAAGAAGCCCCGCTCTTCTTTGCTCTTCCGACATTTAGAATAGTAACAAAAGCCCCCGGTATTTTTCAATCGAACCGGCAGGTTATCAGCCTTCCGGGCAGCCCCGGCGCGCGGCCCCGTGCCCGTAGTGGAATTCATCCGAAACAGCGTGCTAAAATATGGGATCTTTTTCTCAGGGGTAAATCAATTCATGGCTGAAGCAGTCGCTTTCAAAGGGGTTTTATACAACATGCATAACCCTTCCCTTTCGTCCGGGAAGGGCCTTTTCGCTCCGCCTTACGACATCATCACACCCGAATACCGCGAGGAACTTTACAACTGCAGCCCTTACAACATCGTCCGGATCGACTTCGGGAAGGAATTCAGCGGCGACTACGAGGGGAACAATAAATACACGAGGGCAAACGACTGCCTGGAAACCTGGCTCCGGGAAGGGGTACTGACAAGAAGCAACAGCCCCTGTTTTTATTCATACGAGATATCCTACACAATCGACGGTAAGGAGAAAACACTCAGAGGCTTTCTCGGGCTCATACGGCTTGAAGAACTTGGGAAAGGCAGTATTCATCCTCACGAGTGCACCCACTCCAAGCCAAAAAAAGACAGACTGGATCTGATGAGGGCAAGCAGCGCAAACATAAGCCCTATTTTCGCCCTGTACAGCAGCAGGGAAAACGGCATCGCTGATGTGCTGTCCGGCGCGGGCATGACGCCGCCGTATATCGAGACAAGAGATGCAGACCTTTCGGTCCACAGGCTGAGGGAGATATCCGACCCCGTCGCGGTGGAAACCATAAGAAAAGAACTTGCGGACAAGCCCGTTTTCATCGCGGACGGACACCACCGTTATGAGACGGCCCTTGAATACCAGAGGGAAATGAGAGAAAAGGAAGGCGTGTCGGAAGGCCGGAAGCCGTATGATTATGTGATGATGTTCCTGTCAAATATGGCCGAGGACGGGCTTACCATACTTCCGACCCACAGACTGGTAAAAGAAGTTTCGGCAGATTGCCTGGACCTCCTGTCGGCCCATTTTGAGATAGAAGAAGTAACCGGAAATTTCAGAATAGCCGAAACCCTCGCCGGACGGAGCCGCGTACTCGGGTTTTATAAGGGCGACGCCGGGAAATGGTACGTTCTTACTTACCGGGGGGGCTTCATTTCGGATGTCCCCACGGTGCTGGCCGACCTGGACGTCTCGGTCCTGCACGAACTTGTGCTCGGCAAGTTGTTCCATCCCGACGGCATCGTGTATGAAATGGACATCAGGAAATGTCTGGATATGGTGAAGGACGGCAGGTTTGGGGCGGCTTTCTTCCTTAATCCGACCAGGGTGAGCGACGTTGAGAAGGTAGCGCTGGCGTCTTTGAGGATGCCGCCCAAGTCGACATACTTTTACCCGAAGCTTCTGACCGGC
>JBJKPE010000045.1:0-5553 GCA_046706685.1 Thermodesulfovibrionales bacterium
GTAAAACACCTGATGGTCAAGCAGGAAGTCGTCGATGCGGTCAGAGACGGGAAATTCTTCATTTATCCGATAGACAGAGTGGAAGAAGGTTTTGAAATATTTATGGGTCTGCCTGCCGGGGAAGCTCACGAGGATGGGACATATCCCGAGGGTACGGTAAATTACCTCGTATCAAAGCGTCTGGAAGAGATATCCGCTGCCGTCAAGGAAAAGAAAGACGAAGAAAAAAAGGATAAAGATAAAGAAGAAAATGATAAATGAGGCGGGTGACATGGTTTCTCCAGTTTCTCCTCATTTTAGTTGCTACGCTGCCGGTAGCTCTTATTCCCTATAGGCTGTCCCTGAAGTTCGGCGAAGTCCTGGGGTCTGCTCTTTTTTTTTTCTGGAGGAGTCGTCGTGAGATAGCCATCGAAAACCTGAGGGCCGCCGTGGAGCGTGGTTCGATAGCCATAGACGCCAGCCCCGAGGAGATAATCAAACAGAATTTTCGAAACCTCGGTAAATCGTTCGTCGAAGTCCTGAAGATTTATTACGGTCTGGGCCGGCATGTCTTTGAGGGGGTCGAGGTCTCGGGTGCTGAACACCTTCGGACAGCGTTGGGAAAAGGGAAAGGGGTGATTTTTGTCACCGGCCACTGCGGCAACTGGGAGCTGAACGCCCTCTTTTTTTCGAAGCGTCTTGTAAAAGTCAACGTTGTGGCCAGGCCTATAGACAATCCGTATATCAACAGAGTCGTCGAACGTACGAGGAAGAAATACGGCAACCGGGTAATTTACAAAAAAGGGGCTCTGAAGAAGATACTTTCATGTCTCAGGAATGAAGAGGTTGTTGGGATACTCATGGACCAGAGCGTGGTGGAGGCGGAGGGTGTGGTGACGGAATTCCTGGGCAAGCTGGATTACACGACCAAGATGCCGGCCGTAATAGCCCGGAAAACAGGTAGTCCGGTCATTCCCGCTTTTATCAGGAGGACCCCCGGCGGACATCTGATAGAAATACACGAAGCCGTGGAACTCGATGCTTCGGGTGAAGGAGAAGCCGCGGTGAGGGATGACACTATCAGGCTCTCCGCCTATATTGAAGAGTACATACGGCGGAACCCCTCAGAATGGCTGTGGATGCACAGGAGGTGGAAAAGGATAAAATCCTGATGTTGTCACGGGCATTAATGGCAGACCGGATCGCATCAAACCAATATTAAACCACATATAGTCGGGGAAAAGCACCTGTCAATTCTGACAGGTGCTTTTTTTTTGTTTAGGGAGTATAAATGGCACAAGGGAAGCTATCGGGAAGGAAGGAGGAGGGAACAATGGAAGAGAGGGGGATAACACTTATCGAACTTATGGTTGTGACATCTGTCGTAAGTATCCTTTTGGCTGTGACCTATATTTCATTCGATGGGTGGATGGAAAGATACGAGGTGGAAAAGATAACTAAGGAACTTTACTACGACCTGATATATGCAAGGATGATGGCCGTCACGAGGGACGGGAAATACCTTACCGCTCTTGGCGACTATCAGTACACGATGGCCGAAGACCTTGACGGAGACGGTGACATCGATAACGCCGAGGTGCTTCCGGGCTTCCCTAAAAACGTAAAACACAAATTAGAATGGAATTACGCCAGTAGTTCGAAGGTCGTCTGCGATACTCGCGGGCTTATGACACCCAACAGAACAATATCAGTCATCTCCAGGATCGATGCGGACTTTGATTGCATGAAAATATCAAGGACCCGCATCATCGTGGGCAAATATGACAATGATAGCCATGAGTGCGTGAAAAGATAGCGCAGAGTCACATACCGCGCGGCAACGACTCGCAACGCACATCGCGGCCGTGGAGATCGCCGTGGTGGTAGAGATTGTGGGCCGGACAACCACCCGTGCACGCGGCCCTGTTGACACAGAGGGTGTCATCGCAGGCGTGCGCTGATGGCTCCCGGAAAGCGTCGAGTCCAGGATTCGCCCAGATAGAGGCGAAGTCGTCCTGCAGGATATTGCCCAGGCAGAATTCCGGAAAGCGGTGGAAAAGATTGCATGGAAAAACGGACCCGTCAGGCAGAACCGAAAACTTGTTTACCCCTCCGGAGCATTGGGCGGGAAGACCGATCATTTTTTTTGTGAAGCAGGAGGCGCTTACCGTGCAGATCTCCATATCACGGTTGGATTCCCTGATGTGATCACTGAAAATCTTGAATTCCGGGAAGGATAGGGCTTTGCTCATGATTTCCGGGGCCCTGGTGAGAATGTCCATATGAATTAGGTAGTAACGCCTTATGCCCAGAGTCTTCAAAAGGCCGATTATGTTCCCGATGTCGGGAGCCGTTGACCGGCTGACCACTGTTTTTACCGGCACGTCGAAGTCGAGTGACAGAAGTGTTTCGATAGTGTTTACGGCAAGTGAAAAATGAGAGGACCCCGTGATCCTGTTATGCCTTTCTTCAGAACTACCCTCCAGCGATACACCGATGGTAATCTTTTCCCGGTCGCTGTCCTTGAACTTGCTTAAGGTCTCCGGACGGCTTCCGTTTGTGCTTATGTTTATCTCCATGCCCTTTCTTGCGGCTGTCTTCACGAAATCGGGTATCCAGTTGAGCAGCATGGGTTCTCCCCCCATCACGTCTATTTCCCTTATCCCCTGATCTTCAAGTATCTCCAGAAGCCTAAGCGACCCGGAGAACGACAGATCCGGCAGCGCACATGCGGCATTCGGAAGAAACGGTCCCGAACGGGACGGAGAGCCGTTAAAACAGAAGAAACACTGCTGATTGCACCTGACCGTGGGATAAAATTGTACATATCGGGGAGCGGACGGGACCATGAATCTACGCGGTCGCCAGTTCCCTGCCTGCCAGGAAGGCTTCCTTTACTGCCGATGGGTGTTCCAGAATAGCACCTTTTGCGTCAACCCCAAGGAAACTCAACGTTCTGTGTTCTTTTACGCTTATAGTCCTGAAAAATGCTGTAGCGGTCGCACCGGAGCATTCTATCCCTGTCTGTTTCCTCATGCCACCGACGAGCAGCAATAGTCCTTTTCTCCCGTGGGTCCCTTGAGGAAGGGGCTTTTTCAGGAGATATTTTTCGCACCAAAAGCTCTGGCACCGGTCTATCATTGCCTTCGCCTGGGCGCTTACGCCGAAAAAAAATACGGGGGAAGCCAGAATGATCCTGCCTGCAGTCCTAATCTCCGGGTAAATCAGCGACATATCATCCTGAATGATGCACTCGCCTGTCTTTTCGCAGCCGCCGCAGTCCTGACAAGGGAGTATGTTCATCAGGTTCAGGTCGAAGATCTTTACACTCAACCCGTTTTCTTCCATTCCCCTGATCGCGCTGTGAAGAAGCAGGTCAGTATTGCCTTTCCTCCGCGGACTGCCAAGGAAAGCGATCGCTTTTAAAGGATCAGATGCCAGATCTTTTTCCTCCTTCCGCCAGGGTATCCCCCCCATTCAAGGGAAATTATTTCAATTATATCAGAGTTTGGGACCGCATTGCACAGCTCTTTTGTAGGACTATCACCTACACTATATAACCTGAAATCTTACAGAAAAAACAGAATTTGCCCGATATTTTTCTTTTTTTCAATGCCGTAAATTATATAGGAAACTGTAGTCCCTAAAATACAATTTCGGTCACACTAAAGGGGGTATCAGAGATGGGTAAGATTCTGGATGTCCTGGATTTTTCCGAAGACACGGCAGAAACCGGGGATGTTGACTTTGCAGACCAAAGCGGGGAGGAAGAGCAGGACATTTTTTGGAGCGATGAAGAGGGCGATAACGGTGAAGAAGATGCAAAGAATTCAATGGGTGACAGTGATTATGAGCCCCTGAAAATGTATTTGAAAGAGATGGGCAACATTCCGCTGCTGACGCGGGAGGGCGAGATAGAAACTGCAAAAAGAATTGAGAAGGGGCGGGACGGGTTCGTGCGCGTTATTTTTTCGGTACCCTTCGCCATAGAAAAATTGATTTCGATGGGCAATGACGTTAGAAGCGGAGACCTCTCCCCTGAGGTTGTCATGCAGGGCGGGGGGGACTCGGAAGAAGCTGTCATATACGAAACGAAAAGGTTCTTGTCAATCGTTGATGAGATAAGCCGCCTTTACAGAAGGCCGAAGATTGATGATGGCCGGCCCCGGACGGGAGGGAAAAAATCATCTCCCGGCAATACGAAGCAGGCATACGGCAACATGATGAGTATATTGGATCTTGTGAGCAGCCTGAGACTGAAAGAAAATCTTGTAGCCGGTATCTTCGATGAACTCGAAAGAACAGGAAAACGGCTTGAAGAAGCCAACAGAGAACTTTTGTCCGTTACGAAACGTCTCAAGGCCTCAGGATGCGATATGACCAGCGGTAAGAACAAGAACTATAAGACGGCTGCAGGCTTTCTGAAGGCTAACAAGAACAACGGCAAGTTGAAGGCAAAGGAGTCGTTTTTAAAAGTCTATTTTGAGTGCAGGAATAATGTAAGCCGATATGAACATTCAGTCGGTATGCCCTATGCTGAAATCAGGAAAACCATAAAGGCTTATGCCGCATGCCGGGATGAGATAGTGGAGGCCAAACGGGACATGGTAGAGGCCAATCTCCGGCTCGTTATAAGCATTGCCAAACGTTATATCGGCAAAGGCCTGAGTTTCCCTGATCTTATTCAAGAGGGAAACATCGGACTGATGAGGGCTGTCGACAAGTTCGAGTACCAGAGGGGATATAAATTCAGCACTTATGCGACGTGGTGGGTCAGACAGACTATAACGAGAGCGCTGACCGATCAGTCGCGGACGATACGCATACCCGTCCACATGGGCGAGATAATAGCCCGCATATCAAAGGTTACGAGAGAACTCGTGCAGGAGTTGGGTTATGAGCCTCAGCCCGAGGAGATTGCGGCGAGGATTAACATACCGTTGCCAAAGGTAAAGACGATCCTGAAGATATCAAAAGAACCTGTATCGCTCGAAACTCCGATTGGAGAGGAAGAGGACAGTCATCTCGGTGATCTGATAGAAGACCGGGCGTCTGTTTCCCCGCTCGAAAGCGCAATAGACCGGGACCTGAAGAAGCAGGTGGAGAAGGTACTCGGCACTCTCAACGACAAAGAAGCAAAGATTATAAAACGCAGATTCGGCATCGGCGAGGAACTGACGAAGACTCTGGAAGAGCTTGGACAGGAGTTCGAGGTTACGAGGGAAAGGATAAGGCAGATAGAGGTAAAGGCGATCAGAAAACTCAAGCACCCGTCACGGAGTTTCGGCCTGAGGACATTTCTCGACGGCCGCTGACGGCAAAGACCGGGTTGTGCCGGGCGGTGTAGCTGCCGCGTCGGATGGAAAGGCGGGAACTAAGGACGGCAATGGGCTTAGTGACCTGCCGATCCTTATGTCGAGCACTGACATATAAAAAAGTGTGCCATTATGTTTTGAAAGAGCTGCAGGGATATTCGGTCAAAGAGTGTCCTTGCAGTTCCCGCCTGATTTAGCGGCTAGAACCTCATTCTCACCCTGTATGACAGAGTTACCGCTTTATCCCTTGGGACGAGCA
>JBJKPE010000046.1:0-6204 GCA_046706685.1 Thermodesulfovibrionales bacterium
GTGCCTGTCAGATACGCTGCCGGCCCAGGGGGCGACAACCCCCATGGCAAGCGGTATCGGCACGAGCAGGCTGCCGGTGAGCGTCACGCTGTAACCTACCACCCTCTCAAGGTAGTAAGGCATAAGGAACATTATCGCAAAAAGCACGTAGTAGGACAGCATGCCGGTCAGATTGCCTGCGGAAAAAGTGAAGTTCCTGAACATCTTCAGGTCTACAAGCGGATATGCGACCTAGAGCTCCGTAATGATGAACAGGCCGAGCAGTATGACCGAGAGGGCGAACCAGGAAATTATCCTCGGCGACGTCAAACCCAGTCTGACAACCTCGTTGAAGGCAAGCACCAGGAAGAGAAGCCCGCTTGAGAAAAAGGCGGCGCCTACGTAATCCACCTTCTCTTTCTCCTTTTTCACCTCGTCACGCGGCAGGATGAGGAGGGCGGCCAGTGTGCCGAGGATGCCTATGGGTACGTTGATATAGAATATGGCGCGCCAGCCTATCGCGGCTATGAGAACGCCGCCCACGAACGGACCGATGGACATCGCCACTGCCTGGACGGCGCCCTGGATACCGATGGCCCTGCCCCTCTCGTTGGATGGAAAGGCAGCTGTTATAATCGCGATCGAATTTGCCTGAAGTAAGCCTGCCCCTATCGCCTGAAGGGCGCGCGCGCCGATCATGAAGTGAGCTGAAGGCGACATGCCGCAAAGGGCGGAGCCGATGGTGAACACTACGAACCCGGCATTATAAAGCCTTGAGCGGCCGTGCATGTCGGCCAGTCTTCCGAAGAGCGGCAGAAAGATCGTAAGCATGAGCATGTAGGCTATTGCGACCCACTCGATCAGCGCCAGCGAAACGCTGAAGTCGGTCTTGAGAGTCGGCATTGCGATATTTACGATACTTACGTCAAGGGCGGACATGGTTGCGCCTATGAGAACGGTCGTCAGGATAAACCACCTCCATCCGGGACGTGAAGAGAAGTATGGATGCGGAAAAGACTGTCGCTCAGACATTTATTGAAGCCTCCTCAGCGCTGAAGAGAGCCGCTGTTGACGAGCTCATGCATGGCACCTCCGTGTGCGTTTTATTATAAGAAAGTTTAGCCGTTGACCGGACAAATTACCATGACTTTCTCGCGGAATGCATGATCTGTCCTGTGCGGATAAACGATATTCACCAGTTCGACGCCCGACCATGCCTTCCTCTCCCTCTTTTCCATGCCGGTCCGGTTGCACAACTCCATTTGACAGCCCGGAGCAAAAGAGGGACAATCTTTTCATGACGCGCAACGGGCGTTTCCTCTTTGACGGGAGACAGAACAGCGGCAAAGGAGGTGACAGCGGTAATCGCAATTGATGCGGCGTCCCGGGCATTCGTCTTTGTACCTTTTTTTTCCGCAACTCTCCCGGTTTCTTTGGTCGATGCCAACACATCCGGGAAATAACAACAGGAGGTCCTTTCATGAAAAAGGCATTTGCTATAGGTTTTATTCTCATTCTGGCCCTTTCCGTGACGTACAGTTTTGCCCAGACGGGCAACGGCATGACGGAAGGTCAGCAGGGCGGCACGATGGAACACGGCCAGATGATGCGGCACAGGGGTATGATGGAGCATGGGCAGATGATGGGCGGCATGATGGGGATGACGAACCAGATGTCGGAGATGATGGGCAAGCTGTCGGGAATGATGAAGGACATGCCGCAGGACAGGATGATGAAGGCGTCCGAATTGATGAAGGATATGTCCCATAACATGATGGAGATGTCGAAGATGATGAAAAGGGGCAAGGCCTCTTATAAAGAAATGAAGAGGTTGCAGGGCGGGATGATGAAATTGCAGAAGAGATTCTCCGAGATGGAGATGATGAAGTAGCGGGAGCGGCGTCCTGAAGCATGGGATGGGTACGGCGCGTGCAATAGGATGCGGCGGGCACGCATGGAACTGGAGCGGGAAGAAGTGACGGGCTGCTGAAGGGCGGTGTTTGTAACTGATACACCAATAGGTATTCGAAGTCGTCGAAACTCTTGTGTAATGCCGGCAGTAGCTGACGGTCACAGTGAGGACTAAGGTTGCAGCAATATCTTGCTCTGGTTAGAACGTTGCGAGTCAGTAGTTTAAACAGAAAGGTCTTGTCTTTAATGAGGGCAGCGCATTATTATTAAAATTACTTTTGTTCATCAAGGGGATGGGTAGAAAAGTGACGGTTCAAGCCGTTTATACAGTTGCCTTCCTTCCTTTCGGCAAAGCCGATTATCTAAGAAGCATCGTTAAGGAAATAGCGTTTGAGAAATGGCCCCGATTCTGTTTCTGGTCGGGGGGGAGAGCAGGGAGAGCAATATATGACAGAGCCGACAATTACATGTCCGAAGTGCAAGACCGAGATTAAACTCACCGAATCATTGGCAGCTCCGCTGATAGAATCGACCCGCCGTGAGTTTGAAAGGCAGTTGGCGCAAAAAGACGCCGCCATCGCAAGCCGTGAAACCGCGCTTCGTGAGCGGGAGAAGGCGCTTGCAAAGGAAAAGGCTTCCATCGAAGATCAGGTAGCTGAGAAGCTCCGGAAGGAGCGGGCCGGGATTGTGGCCGAGGAGGCGAAGAAAGCAAAACTTGCACTTGCCGCCGATCTTGAGCTGAAATCGAAAGAGCTTTGCGACCTTCAGGAGATACTCAAGCAGCGCGACGAGAAACTGGCCGAGGCGCAGAAGGCACAGGCTGAACTTATTCGCAAGCAACGGGAACTGGATGATGCGAAACGCGAACTCGATCTTACGGTTGAGAAAAAGATCCAGGGGGGGCTGTCCGCCGTCCGTGAGCAGGCTCAAAAGGAAGCCGGGGAACAAATGCAACTCAAGATGATGGAAAAGGAACAGACCATTGCCTCGATGCAGAAACAGATAGAGGAGCTCAAACGCAGGGCAGAACAGGGATCGCAACAGCTCCAGGGAGAGGTTCAGGAGCTTGAGCTTGAAGACCTCTTAAGGACCAAATTCCCGCGCGATACTATTGAACCTGTCCCAAAAGGCGAGCACGGCGGCGACATATTGCAGCGGGTCTGCGGCCAGTCGGGGCAGCTCTGCGGCACTATCTTGTGGGAATCAAAGCGCACAAAGAACTGGAGCGACGCCTGGCTTGTAAAGCTTCGCGAAGACCAGCGGGCAGCCAAGGCGGAGATTGCCGTTATAGTCAGTCAGGCCCTTCCGAAAGGTGTCGAGTCATTCGAATTGATCGACGGAGTTTGGGTTACACATCCACGTGCAGCTCTTCCAGTCGCAGTGACGCTTCGGCACACCCTGATTGAGGTGGCGTCGGCCCGGCAGGCCGGCGAAGGGCAGCAGACCAAGATGGAGATGGTCTATCAGTACCTTACCGGCCCGCGTTTCCGCCAGCGTGTCCAGGCCATTGTCGAGGCGTTTTCTTCCATGCAGGAAGACCTCGACAAAGAGAAGAAGGCGATAACCAGGCAGTGGGCCAAACGCGAGGCGCAGATCGAGCGCGTCATGGAGTCGACAGTCGGCATGTATGGAGATCTTCAGGGGATCGCGGGCAAGACGCTGCAGGAGATAGAGGGGCTGGGGTTCCCGGCGCTTGAAGATGGGACAAGTCCATGACTGCTCAGGAGAGTAGGCTAATGAGTGTGATTTCAGGAGAATATGAATTAAAGAAAACCATGCCCTATTGAGATAATTGAAAGAAGAATCTTTCCGATTCGAGGACATAAGGTCCTGCTTGACAGCGATCTTGCCGAACTTTACGGATAGAACCAGCGATGCCAAAATAGATATTGACGGGACTATGCAAAACCGAAAAGTTCGACGACACGAAAAGACCAGGCGTTTCTTCGGCAGAAAGGCCTTCGCCTCTGGCCGAAGGATTCGCCCGAGGCCCTCGCTGTTAGGAAAAAGTATTCGTCTGACGGGCCTCAAAAGAAGCCGGACCGGCCTGACAACACTCAATCGTCCGACAAGTCAGACAGGTCTGACACGTCTGACCCTTACAGAATTAAGACAGCTCCTCCTGAGATTGCGGCAAACACTTTGATTTGTTTGATCAACCAGGCCAGCTATCTCCTTGGGCGGCAGGAGGTTTATTGTTGTAATAGCTCCGGAATTGCCATATTCTTGACAATGAACGGATTACTCGTGAGTGAATGAAAAATGACATTTCAAAACGCCGAGCAGTCGTCTGGCATCACCCTGAAAATTCTGCAATGAGCCTATATGTACTGATGAGAATTCTGGAGTCCGCTCCGCACAGATACGATATGGGCATCCGCCTCCTCACGCTTGGGCGCCTGGACAAAGCTTATGACCGCCTCGTTGCTCACATTGAGCGCGGGCAGCAGGTGCTGGATCTCGGCTGCGGCACGGGCGCCTTGACGCTTCGCGCCGCCAAACGGGGCGCTCATGTCAAGGGGATCGATATAAACCCGCGGATGCTCGAAATCGCCGGGCGGCGCGTAAATGAGGAAAGACTAATTGAGAGCGTCGACCTCGTGGAAATGGGCGTGGCGGAGCTCGATGGCGAAGAAGCGCGACATTACGACGCCGTGATGAGCGGCCTCTTCCTCTCCGAGCTGAATGAGGATGAAGTGGTCTACACCCTCAAAGAAGCCGCACGGGTCCTGCGGCCCGGGGGACTCCTGCTTATTGCCGATGAAATCACGCCTAAAGGCCTCGTCAAGAGGTTGATTCATGTGTTGATCCGGGCTCCTCTTGCAACCCTCGTCTATGCTATTACCCAACAGACGACGCGTCCCGCCCCGGGGCTGCCGGAGAAGCTAAGGGAGGCGGGTCTATCTGTCGTATCGGTCCGCCTGAACCTGCTTGGAAGCTTCGGTGAGTTCATAGCCCAAAAGCCTGCTAATATGTCATTATGAAGTTTCAGTAGTGTCCGGTTAAAAACCGGACGAGCGCTTAAAAGTATATGATTGAAAAAGGAAATATACATAATTTTTGTGGTGTTGACTTGAATCCATGTCTGCATATCGGCAATGCTTCTGGAATTGGAAATGCCGGAGGTGCCGATGTACACGGGCAAAACGCTATTTGCACAGATCATGGATTTTCTCCCCTGGAGCACATTTCATCGCATTGTCACGCGGTATGGAGGCGACTATCGCATTCGTACCTTCCGCTGTGCGGAACAGTTTCGAGTTATGGCTTTCGCTCAGCTGACTTATCGGGAAAGTTTGCGGGACATCGAGGCGTGTCTGTCTGCCCAAGCATCGAAGCTTTACCATATGGGCATCAGCGGAGCGATATCTCGCTCGACTCTGGCCGACGCAAACGAATCCCGCGATTGGCGCATCTATGCCGATTTTGCACAGAGGCTGATCTCTCAAGCAAGAAGGCTCTACATCGACGAAGATATCGGACTCGACCTCTCCAATACGGTTTATGCGCTGGACTCCACAACTATCGATCTTTGTCTTTCTGTATTTCCATGGGCTCCGTTTCGCGATGCCAAGGCAGCGATCAAAGTCCATACACTCCTGGATCTCAGAGGTGCAATACCCAGTTTCATTCATGTCACAGACGGAAAGTGGCACGACATCAATATGCTCGACCTGCTTATCCCGGAGCCGGGCGCGTTCTACATTATGGACCGGGCATACACGGACTTCGCTCGTCTTTATACGTTGCACACGGCAGGCAGTTTCTTCGTGACCCGCACAAAATCGAACCTCAACGCACGGCGTGTATACTCGGCCCCAGTCGATCGGTCTTCTGGCATTATCTGCGACCAGAGCATCATGTTGAACGGATACTACAGTCATTGTCATTACCCCGAGCATTTGCGTCGTATCCGCTTCAAAGACATCGAGAAAGACAAGACGCTGATATTTTTAACCAACAACACTACCTTGCCGGCGCTCACAATCACCACCCTTTACAAAAGACGCTGGCAGATCGAACTGTTCTTCAAATGGATCAAACAGCATCTCCGCATCAAGCGGTTTTATGGCACATCGGAAAACGCAGTGAAGACCCAAATCTGGATCGCAGTTTCCGTGTATGTTCTCATCGCCATCATCAAGAAAAAACTCAATCTCGATACGTCCCTTTATACGCTCTTACAGATTCTCTCGATTACCCTTTTCGAAAAAATGCCTTTACAACAAGCCGTTCAGACTATAGGAGAATGCTCAATTATGCTCGAAAATCAAAACCAACTGAATTTATTCAATTCTTAACCGGACACTAATG
>JBJKPE010000047.1:0-9395 GCA_046706685.1 Thermodesulfovibrionales bacterium
GCGGATGAGATTTTGGAACACAAAGAAAAAGAAATCATGGAGGTGTAAGTGAACAGCAATTTTATGCTCAAGGTCGAGGACGCAAAACTTCCTGATGTGCAGAAGGCGCTTCAACAGGCCGGCATCAAGGTGAGAAGTATCATAGAAGTCTTTAAGGAAGAGACCAAGCAGGAAGAACCCAAAAAATAATGGTCGCAGTTAAGAAGAACAAAACTTCCGGCAAGAAGAAAACAGGGGCTCCGGGTCCGGTGAAGAAACCTGCCCAGAGGAGCCCGAAGACAGTCTCAGGTCGTGATAAAGCTACCGCGAGAGGTTCGAAAGTGACCAAACCAGAAAAGAAAAAAGTTCATGCTGAGGCAAAGTCCGCTGAGAAAAAAGCCCCTGGCAGCAACGAGCTGGAAGAAAAAGAGACGGCACTCCATGAGATCAGAAGAGCCCTGCTGAAGAAGAGAGAGGCGATAATCAAGGAAGCAAAGGCGGAGATTGCCAAATATATAAGCGGCGAGAACCGCCAGCTCGTCGACACAGCCCTTGACGAAGGAGACCTGGCCGTTGTTGATATCTCGGAGGACGTTAACCTGATGAGACTTGCCTCCCACAGGCAGATCCTGCTCGATGTCGATGAAACCCTGCGCAAAATAGACGACGGCAGTTACGGCATATGCGAGGAGTGCGGTGAAGAGATCGGCGAAAAAAGGTTGAGCGTCCTGCCCACTGCCACCCTCTGCAGGAACTGCCAGGAGAAGAAGGAAAAGCTCCAGGCGATCGAGAAAGCCCAGACGGGCCTGTAGTCAGAGGTTCTGTCTGTGCGACATGCGCTCAACATCAGTTTTTAACGTGTAGTAAAGTCAGTTGCGGTAGTCCGCAATTATTTACTTTTTACCGAGGTTTATATAAGTTTTATATATTTCCCCGCCTTTGGTTGTGTCGACTGACGCACAACAGTGCCTTAAGAAAGCTGTTCAGTAATTATGAGTGCATGGCACTTTTCTTGCTAATTTTTGATTGCGTACAATGAAAAACGCGGCCCAAAGAGATATCGGAGTGGTTTTCCTTGATCGTGACTTTAATGTAATGGGGATAAACTCCTTTGCACACCGTTTCCTGCACGACGAGATAAAAGTAGCCGGTCTTTCACTCTTTGCCCACCACTCGCGACGAAGCCAAAAGAAAATTCGGTATTTCCTGGAGATGACCAAGAGGGGCGACTTCGGATCGTTTTCTCTCGTTAAAAAGATGGAAGGACATGTCTTCCTTGTCAATATCTGCGAGATGCTTAAGCTGTCGGATCTTTCGAATCAGGCTATCCCACCTTCCTTTGCTGTGACATTTGTCGAGATTACGGGCGCTTCACCTGTAGGGAGCCTCATGGGCCGGGAACCTTCGAGCAGAATTCCTCTGGAACTGGGCAATGGTCTTCGCTATGTGGACAGGAAAGATGTCTTTTATTGCAGGGCGGAAGGTAATTACAGCAAAGTCTATTTGCCGGGAGGCAGCTATTTTGTGCATTTACCCCTGACAACGTTTCTTACACAATATGCTGATGATAATTTTGTCAGAGTGCATAGGGGCTACGCGGTAAACCTTCGCTATATAAGTGCGATGAAGAGACATGTATCCGGCAGATACGAACTTTTACTGAAGGATCAAGGTGCCGGTCCCATTCCGGTGTCCAGAAGACGTGCGTCATTCGTCAAGAGTCTGTTAAACGGCACGATAAGCCGTTAACATCACCATAGTAACCGTTCGCACAAAACCCCCCCCCGACTCGTTGTAAAGGATAAGGATTTTGTTTTAGCCTTCTAAGGTTTTACAAGATTCGATATCATACGAAGGGACTTCGAACCCAAATTAAAGAATGCTTAAGGGGAGGTCGGAATGTCGAGTAAGCACACATTATTTACAAAGTTTGCCCTTATTACGTTAATCATCGGACTTCTGGGGGGCTGTGTTACTGTCAGCACGGAAACCAAAGAGACAGATGTCTATTTCAGACCCGAGAGGACAGTTGCCTCATTTGAGCAGGCCGGCAAATGGTGGGGAACACGACATAGGGAAATGCACCTTTCAGCCGGTCAAATTGATCAACCATTTGTCGACGCCCTTGTTGATCCTCAGAACCTTGATTTTTTCTGGGTACACCCCGATCTTAAGGATGCCTTCATAAAAGGGTACCGGTTTGGCTACCAGGAAAGAACGGCTGATCTTGTTTTAGGACCGCATATTACTGAAGCGGCGGCCCGGATTGGTCGGGATACCGCCAAGGGGTTTGTGACTGTCATCAATAATTTTGAAAAAGGGTGGGCGGACGAGCTGACGCGTGGGATCCATGTATTCATCACCCTTATATCAGAAGGTTCTCAGGCCGACAGGGAAAGGTTTATTAATCAATTCACGGAGGAATACGCCGTTAAGTATGATCAGACTCAGAAGATGTTGAAAGAGGGCGGTTACATGACCCAGGTTTCAGAGGGAGGTACGCTTCTTCACATCGACGCACGTAAGACAATTGCCATTCTTGAGATACCGAGCCCCAAGACCCTTAAGGCAGAAATTTATCATCAGACCTTCAAGGTTATGGGCGATGAACTGGGCAGGAGATACAGTCATAACCTCATCAAGAGAGAAGAGTTGATCGATCTTCTGAGAAGGAGCAAAACAGCCCTGGAAGAAGTTCCGGACAGCCTGAGCAGCAACCTGGGGATTATCAAAGAGGCTTTTATCCAGAGCTACGGCACGGATGCCAGCGGTGTCTTTAACGACATTATCAGAGAAGCCGGATACAAGAACCCGGAAGCAGTGTCATTACCCGGAGACAGGGCTGAGAGACATGCCAGGAGTAGATATAGAAGGTAGATTATGGCCCCGTAGTCTTTCCGGGTGATCCATTTGTGTAAGGCTTAGTGTGGCAAAAACCTCTGCTGACCCACAGGCAGAAAAAGCCTGTGGGTCAATGCAGGCGAAGCGGTGTTAGCGCGTTGCCGAACCGGCTTTGTGATGTCGGAACTCTATCCATCGGAGTTCTTCGAGCTTGCTCGGCATATCTGACGTGATAGTCGTGGGATTGCCGCAACAGGAGGGAGTCTTATGGTAGAGGTCGGGCAGAGAGGCGAATATAAAGCTAAGACATCATTTATAAGCAAAGCAACTTCAATATTTCTTTGTCTTTTCTTGCTATTATCAGTCTTTTCATTCGTCTCAACCTCTTATGCAAGCACCTTTACCGAAGAATTAACCCCGGATATTCCGATAGCCTCCGATCCGCTTGGGAATAGGACGCCATTAATATTAGTCCATGGACTGCACGGCAGGCCCGGTTATAAATATTGGCAAAATTTTGTTACATATTTTTATTCAAGCCTGCTACCTTCCGACTACAAGCTTTATTACTTTGATTACGACAGCGATATCGTGTCTGTTTCGACTATCGGGCAATATCTTGCGAATGAAGTAAATACACAACTACCTGACAATAAGATAGTGATCCTCGCTCATAGTATGGGGGGCCTGGTAGCAAGATCCTATATGCAAGAGTATGGTGGTAGTGGAAAAATAATTAAATTAATTACCCTTGCCACGCCACATCATGGAAGCCCGGCCGCGAATAACGTTGGTCGTCAATGTATTTCAAAATTCGATTGGCTCTCACTCATGGGAATTGCCGATCTCTGTTTTTGGGATGCCAAGTTATGCGATTCCTCTCAAACTACGGGCAACTTACTGCTCAGTATTGACGCAGATATGCCGAATAGATCGGATTTGAGATGGGACAATTACGATAACGCAATGCACGGCCTTAATTTTGATCTCTTGCCTTGTTATGATTTAAATCCCCTTGAGATTAACAATTGGCTAAGAACCTTGAATCAGGATACAACAAATGACTCTAAAATCATCGCATATTTTGGATATGTTGACCCGTTTGATGATGGAACTAATAGCGATCCTAATAGAACCTGGTTGATTAATCAAGTTGACAGTATTATACCTATCTATGGCACGTTACAGGCCTATGGTACCTTGCTAGGTTATGCCCAGGGAGGCCAGCATCAGAAAGCCATGGTGGGCAGTATTTTAATGAGTGAAGGCATGAATAATCTCTACTTATATAATGATGGTCTAGTTCCCGTGGAAAGCGGAAGTTTTGTTGGTCACAATATTTCTACTTGGCGTGAATTCCCTGGCTATGATCACGCTGATATGAAAGATGGAAAGTTTGTGAATGGCACATGGCCGCTTTTTGATTCGATTGAAGACGATTTGGCGGTGATACATAGTCAGACTAACCCTCTTGCCAGTGGATCAGGTACGATAATCACAGGGAGCATTACAACACCTGGGCAGGTACAGGAATACCCGTTTACCGTTACAACGCCGGGTAAATATGTGATCTATTCGCGCGGGACGACTGCCACGACGGGGGTTCTTTATGACGCGAATTACACTCAGTTAGCCTTGGATCAGTATCAGAGTGGAGAGTTGAGCAATTTTAGGATAGAGTATTCGATTACAGCACCCGGAACTTACTATGTCGAGGTCAAAGGATATTCTTCAACGTCTGTCGGTAACTATGAGTTGCACATTGAATGGCCAGGGCACGGCACGATCAGTGACGATCATGGTTTTAGCGCATGGTCGGCAACGCCAGTTAGCGTCGGGAGTGTGACTGCAGGGACATTGGATTTGAACGGGGACAAGGACTTTTTCAGTTTCACTGTTACAACGCCGGGTAAATATGTGATCTATTCGCGCGGGACGACTGCCACGACGGGGGTTCTTTATGACGCGAATTACACTCAGTTAGCCTTGGATCAGTATCAGAGTGGAGAGTTGAGCAATTTCAGGATAGAGTATTCGATTACAGCACCCGGAACTTACTATGTCGAGGTCAGAGGATATTCTAGAACATCTACCGGCGGCTACAGCTTGCATATAGATGGCCCCGGAACAGGTTCAACTGCTGACCAGGACGATCATGGTTTTAGCGCATGGTCGGCAACGCCAGTTAGCGTCGGGAGTGTGACTGCGGGGACATTGGATTTGAATGGGGACAAGGATTTTTTTAAATTTATCGCAGGCATACCCGGAAAATACGTGATCTACAGCAGTGGGACGACCGCCACGACGGGGGCTGTTTATGACGCGAATTACACTCAGTTAGCCTTGGATCAGTATCAGAGTGGAGAGTTGAGCAATTTCAGGATAGAGTATTCGATTGCAGCACCCGGAACTTACTATGTCGAGGTCAGAGGATATTCTAGAACATCTACCGGCGGTTACAACTTGCATATAGAAAGCCCATCTGGTATATCCCTTACAGGACTGTCAATAAACGGCCCATCCTCTGTCAATGGAGATAGCCAGGCATCTTATTCCGCAACGGCGAGCTGGAGCAACGGAACGAACAGCACAATCACGCCCTCATGGAGTGAAAACTCTGCATTTGCCTCGATAACCAAATCCGGAGTGTTAACGACTGCAACCGTAACAAGCAATCAAAGTGTTACAATTACTGCGACGTTCACGTCAGGAGGTGTTGTCGCGACAGCAAGCAAGTCAGTCACGATTACAGTGCCGCCTATCACAAATTATCCGAATCTTACCCCCTATAAACCCATTGACTGGTTTGACAAAATAGTTGTATCAAATTCGTCAGGTGAAACCAGCCTCTTTAATTCGACAGATTCGCTTTACGTAGACTGGGCCGTAATAAACAATGGAACGGGCCCTGCCCTGAATACTTTTTATACTGATCTGTATGTGGATGGTGCTTTAGATAATTCGTGGTACGCAACTTCGTTGCCGGCCAACTATTATACTTATGTAAAAGACTTTTCTATTGGATCGTTAAGCGCGGGAACTCATACCATAAAAATAGTTGTTGACCCGTCATTCGCAATAGCCGAAAGCAATGAGACTGATAATCAATACTCCAAAACAATTAACGTTGCACAGGCCTGTTCCAATATGCCCGCAAAAAGAGCCGGCACCTATTATTCTACACTTGCGAATGCCTATGGTGCTGCGACGAACGGCGATACTATCCAGCTTCAGGGAGTCAACTTTACGGAAAGCCTGACTTTCAACAGGAGCATCGCGGTGACTCTTATGGGTGGTTATGACTGCAACTATTCGACCGATAACCTGACGTCAGTAATTGACGGAGCAATGACAATCAGTTCGGGGACAGTTACTGTTGACAATTTGACATTGATTTCTGCCCCACCGTCCACGGTTGTTGGTACTTGGACCCTGATGAAAGGGTGTACTAATGGAACCTCTTATACTTGGTATATTAACGACGGAGGCGTTTTCTCAGACAATCTCGGAGGTAGTGGAACCTGGACTTTTAGCGTAGGCCAAATTTCCCTTTATTACAACGATGCCCATCATACAACTTATTCGGGCGAGGTTGCTGATTCCCTTATATACATGAGTGGGACCGCGACGATTGACACAGGTGCTTCGCTCTGCTGGTATGCCTTTCGATAATTATTGACGAACCGGACTGACTATGAAACTTGGGCAGCGCGATGGCTGCCTCTGGCTCCGGCCAGATTTTCGGCATCATGAGGTGAAGTAATACTCCTTGACAGTCCTGCCGCTAAGGCAGGTCGACCCGGTTGAACTCCTTGCCGTAGACTTCGGCCAATATTTCGGCTGCCCCCTTCGCCAGCAGGTCCTCTCCAAGCTTCGTGCCGAGACTCTCGGCGTCTTCCGGTTTACCTTCCAGATGGCTTTTGATTATCCTGTCTCCCGACACGCTCCCTACGAGGCCGTCGATCACCAGCAGTTCCCTGTTGTCCCGGCCGCCGGTTAACCTGGCGTATGCCGCGATCGGTACCTGGCATCCGCCTTCGAGTTTTTTCAGGCAGGCGCGTTCGGCCCGCACGCACACCGAAGTCCCGGGATCGTTCAGGGGCGCGATAATTTCGTTAATGACGGCATCTCCCTTCCTGCATTCTATACCGATGGCCCCCTGACCGATGGCGGGAAGGCTTGTTTCAGGAAGGAGGATTTCTGTTATCCTCTCTCCCCACCCGAGTCTTTTTACACCCGCTGCAGCGAGGATGATTGCGTCGAACTGACCTTCATCGAGCTTTCTGAGCCTCGTGTCGAGGTTGCCCCGGAGTTGTGCTATTTTAAGGTCCGGCCTGATATGGAGGAGCTGACACGACCTTCTCAAACTGCTGGTACCTACTGCCGCCCCCTCGGGAAGTGCATTGAAATTCCGAATCCTGAATCCCGAATTTTGAATTCCTGAAATGAAGGCATCCCGGGGGTCCTCCCTCTTGCAGATGACCGCCAGATGGAGCCCCTGGGGGAAGTCGGTCGGCACATCTTTCATGCTGTGGACGGCGAGGTCAGCCTCGCCGCTGAGCAGAGCCTCCTCTATCTCTTTCACGAAAAGCCCTTTGCCGCCGACCTTTGCCAGGGGAACATCCAGGATCTTGTCGCCGGTGGTTTTGATCTTGTTCAACTCCACCGTGAGACCGGGGTTCATCCTCTGAAGCTCCGACTTCACCCACTCGGCCTGCCACAGCGCGAGTTTGCTGCCGCGAGTGCCTATTACTACCTTATTTTTCATATGGCTGCTGCCTCCGGGTTGTTTTGTGCTGTTTCCTTTCACTCGTCATCGCCGTTTATCCCGTACAATTTCTTTATGGTGGCGATCAACTCGTCCCTGTCTTCCGTATCTTCCTTCAGGGCAACGGTCGGCGGATGAATGAGTTTGTTGACGACAGCTGTCGCCAGATACTCCACGGCCCTGGCCTGTTCCTCGGCCAGACCCGGATATTTGTTTCTGAACTTCTCAATCTCTTCCCTTTTTATCTCCTCGGCCTTTTGCCGCAGTGCCACGATGGTGGGCACCGAATCGAGGGATGAAATCCATTTGCTGAATTTTTGGACTTCTTCGTCTATGATAGTTTCAGCCCTCTCCGCCTCTTTTTGTCTCCCGTGGATATTCGTATCCACGACCTCCTGGAGGTCGTCGACATCGTAGAGGTAAACGTCGTCTATCTTGTTTATCTCGGGATCTATGTTCCTCGGCACCGAAATGTCGATGATAAAGACCGGCCTGTGTTTCCGCTCCTTCATCACCTTCTGCATCTGGTCTTTATGAAGGACGTATGAGGGGGCACCCGTCGAGCAGATGATAATATCGGCATGCACCAGTTCCTGCAGGAAATCCTCGAAACGCACCGGTTTGCCGTTGAATTCCTGTGCAAGCTCGCAGCCGCGTTCGTATGTCCGGTTGACGACCATTACGTCCTGCACGCCGTTATTTACCAGATGACGGGCGGCCAGCTCGGCCATTTCCCCCGCGCCGAGGAGCATGAAGGACTTGTCGGCGAGTTCGGTGAATATCTTCTTGGCGAGCTCGACAGCAGCGAAGCTTATGGAGACGGCATTCTCCGCAATCCGCGTTTCCGTTCTCACCCTCTTGGCTGTTGAAATTGCCTTCTTCATCAGCTTGTTCAAGAGAACGCCGGTTGTTTTCTTCTCCAGTGCAAACTCGAAGGCGTCCTTGATCTGGCCGAGGATCTGCGGTTCGCCGAGAACCATCGAATCGAGGCTTGAAGAGACCCTGAAAATATGCCTCACGGCATCGAAATCGGTCAGGACGTAGAGGGATTTTTCAAAGTCCGCCCTCTTCATCCCGTGGAGGTCCGCAAGAAAATCCATAATGCCGTTTGACGCGCCCTTGTTGTTAGCGCACGTATAGATTTCCACCCGGTTGCACGTCGAGAGCACCGCCACTTCCTTTACGCCGGGCAGCTGGTGCAGGCCGAAAACTCCCTGTTCAAGCTTGGGCCCGTTGAAGGCCAGCTTCTCCCTGATATCTACGCTGGCTGTCTTATGGTTTAATCCTATGACAAGAACTTTCATCAGAACGTATGCATGCTCTTAAGAACAAAGTTGACGCCGAAAAATGTGAACAGGACGATCACAAACCCCATGATGGCAAGTATCGCGGCCCGTCTCCCTCTCCATCCCGCCGTGAGCCTGAGATGGAGAACAGCTGCATAGACCAGCCAGGTGACCAGGGACCAGACCTCTTTGGGGTCCCATGTCCAGTAACTGCCCCATGCACTTTCCGCCCATACGGCCCCGGTGATGATCGCCAGTGTTAGTAAGGGGAAGCCAAGGGTGATCAGCCTGTAATTTATCTCGTCGAGTATCTGGAGGCTGGGCAGTCTTTCGAAAAGCCCTCCCAGGTGTTTTGATTTCACGTGGTGCTCCTGGATGAGGTACATGATGCCTATCCCGAAGGCCATCGCGAAGGCGGCGTCTCCCAAAAAAGCCAGTACGGTGTGTATCCCGAGCCAGTAGCTCTGGAGCACCGGGCTGAGCGGTTCTATTTTGCGGGGGAGCACGGAAGACGAAAGCAT
>JBJKPE010000048.1:0-4794 GCA_046706685.1 Thermodesulfovibrionales bacterium
ACAGATATCGCGCCCTGGGGGCAAATCTTGACACAGGAATAGCATTCCCAGCACTGATCAGGCTCCTGGTTGTAAGCCTTCATGTTCTCGACATTCAAGACCATTAAGTCGCTCGGGCAGATGTACATGCATGCCGTCTTCTCACCGCCCTTGCAGCCATCGCATTTTGATGGGTCCACAAAACTTGGCATCTCTAAACCTCCTGTTTAATAATAAGTGATTAACATCCAGCATCTTTTTGAAGCTGTTCCCTGTACTTCCCTGACTTCACCCCCTCTCGTTTCAGTGAAGCAGCAGGCGGCCCGGGGAGAACCCGCCGGCCGCCCGTTGCATTGTCCGGTAATTCTTAAGCACCTTCCGAATATTTATGTGTCTTAATCTCTACCTTTTCGGTCAGACCTTCGTAGTATTTGCGCAGGATCGTCAGGACCTCGGGCCTGCTGAAGTGGTCCGGAACATCCGTCCCCTCCGAAAGCATCTTCCGGAGTTTCGTCCCGCTCAGGAGAAGTCTGTCCTCCTTGCCGTGCGGGCAGGTCCTCATCGAGGCCATGCCGTCGCACTTTGTGCAGTAGAATGTCCAGTCGATCTTAAGGGGCTTAGTCTCGAGTGCGTCCTCCGGGATCTCATCGAATATCTTCTGGGCATCAAACGGTCCGTAGTATTCTCCTACTCCGGCATGGTCCCTTCCCACGATCAGATGGCTGCATCCATAATTCTGCCTGAAGACTGCGTGGAGCAGAGCCTCTCTGGGGCCGGCGTATCTCATGTCAAGGGGGTACCCGCCGACAACGATGGTGTCTTTCACGAAGTATTTCTCATTCAGAGTATCGATAGCCTCCTGCCTCACATCCGAAGGTATGTCGCCGGGCTTCAGTTTTCCGAGAAGCATGTGGACAAACACACCGTCAAGGGTCTCGATAGCTATTTTGCAAAGATATTCATGTGAGCGGTGCATGGGGTTCCGGGTCTGGAAAGCCGCAACGGTGTTCCAGCCCTTCTCCAGGAAGAGGTGCCTCGACTGGGCCGGGGTAAGGTAGATCTCAGGATAATCCTTCGGGAAGTTCCCCTGGCTGAGGACCTTCACCGGGCCGGCGAGGTTGGTGCCCGCCTGGTCCATGACCATTTTGACACCGGGGTGCTCCAGGTCGGCAGTCCGGTAAACCTGCTTGCACTCATACTCTTTGTCGATCTTGTATGTTTCGGTGACCTTCATAGTTGCCATGATCTCACCGAACTCCTGGGAGAAAAGCGCGATCTCCTCCCCGGCCTTGATGTCATCATCAGTGGAAACCGTGATAGGGATCGGCCAGAAGGTGCCATCGGCCATCTTGTAGTCGGCGCAGACGTCCTTCCAGTCTTCATAGGTCATGAAGCCTTCAAGCGGGGTAAAACCGCCGATTCCCATCATGATGAGATCGCCTGTCTCACGCGATGATATATTGATCTTTTTAAGCCCCGCAGCCTTCTTCTTCTCCGCTTCGAGTTCAGCCCCTGTCAGCAGGAGAGGTTTTAATTTCTTCTCTTTCCCATGCGGATTTACTAAAGCCATTGATGTTCCTCCTGTTTATTAGAATTTATTCTGACTTGACCCGTGAATCCAGATTTCCTGAGTATAATGCCAATCAACGATTCCCTTCAGTTTTTCGCTCTGCAGATTTTGCCGGGACGGTAGAAAAGGAGATGCGCCAAATCGCACCTTCCTCTAACTCCCTGCCGATCTCCAAATCTTCCAATAAAACCTGCGATTCCCGACAAAAAATAAAAATCACTTATAGGGGCGATAAACTTACAAAACCTTATAACTATAAGCCCCACCAATTTTTTAAGTCAAATTCATATTTTTGATGAATGGATAAAATTTACTTATCAAACTGATTTTTGAATTATAAAGTCATCTGGAAATGTGAGAGGATGACAAAAACGGAGCAAATAATTATGCAATTATTTTATCTATTTACACTACCTTCCTTACAAATAGATAGAATTTTCTCATCGCCTTTCCCCGATGACTCAGTGCGTCCTTCTCGGCGGCCGTCATCTCGGCAAAGGTCCTGTCGTGTGCAAGTGGATAGAAAATAGGGTCATACCCGAATCCATTCTCACCCCTCTTCTTTCTCCCTATCATTCCCTTGGCATATCCGCTGAAGGTCTGGACATGGCCGTCAGGCAGCGCAAATGCGATACAACATACAAACCGCGCCTCCCTGTCTTCATCTTTTACATTCCTCATCTCTTTCAGCACTTTCCCCACATTCTCCCGGTCACCGGCCCCTTCGCCGGCATATCTGGCCGAAAAAACGCCCGGCGCCCCACCGAGCGCACTAACTTCGAGCCCTGAGTCGTCGGCAACAGCAGGACACCCCGTAAAATGTGCCACCTGCAGGGCCTTCTTCACCGCATTCGCCCTGAACGTCTTCCCGTCCTCCTCCACCTCGGGGCAACCCGGAAAAGCGTCCAGGGTCTCGAAGCGTATGTCACAACCGGCGAACATGCGCGTAAGTTCTTCAACCTTTTTCCTGTTTCGGGTGGCAAGCACTATGGTCATGTGGAAGATCCTGAATGATAACTATATATAACGCGGGGCAATTTGTCAAAAGGAGGGATCGCTTTTTCCTCTGAAATCCGCCAATTTCTCGAAAAAAAGCGACAGTCCGTCTTCAGACCAGCAGCTTCTGAAACGGATACGACTTGAGGTATGTGAGGAATTCATCAACAGCGTGAGACGACACGGCGTTTTTGTTGAGAATGAGAGAAAATTCCCTCAGGACCTTTTCTTCCTTTATCCTGAGGAGATGAAGACTTCCGTATTTACTTTCCTTTCTCGCCGCCCAGCGCGAGATTATCGACACACCGAGCCCGTTCTCCACTGCCTCCTTAATAGCTTCCGTGCTCCCGAGAATCATCGACACCCTCATGTCTTGGGGCGAGATGCCATGCCGGGCAAGGAATTTTTCTATCATCTGTCTCGTCCCGGATCCGCCTTCCCTGAAAATAAATGGTTCTTTCGTAAGTTCACTGATGGATACGTCCTTTTTCTTTGCCCAGGGATGGTGAGAGGGAACGACCAGCAGCAGCTCATCGGGAATCAGCTTTTCGACAAACATCTTCTGCCTCGCTACCTCACCCTCGACGAGCCCGAGGTCAATATTGCCAGAATTGAGAAGTTCCACTACCCTTTTGGTATTCCCCACCAGAAGATGGATCTTTATCTTCAAATGGGTCTTCTTGAAGTCGGTTATCACTCCGGGAAGAAGATAATTGCCTATTGTGGAACTCGCTCCGATGCTGATACTCCCTTTCACAAGCCCCGTGATCTCACCGATGACCTTCTCGGCCGACGCGTAGAGAGTGAGTATTTCCTTGGCATACTTATACAGCGCCTCACCCGCCGGCGTCAGTGTCACCGTGCTGCTGGATCTGTCGAAAAGCTTTGTCTCGTAAATTTCTTCGAGCCCCTGGATCTGGAGGCTCACCGCAGGCTGGGTAAGGTGGATTATCTCCGATGTCTTGGAAAAGCTCTTGGTCTCGGCAACAGTACAAAAAACTTTCAGTTTGTGGTCTTCCATATATCCCTTTCGGACTTATACTAGGCCGAAGCAGCCCATAAGCCGAGTTCTGTTTCCCGTTAACCGGGTTTGTGGTCATTCATCTGGTACCGGCTTTACAGCCGGGATCATGCGGCCTTACCCGTTCCGCCTCCCTGACACCAGGGATTCAAAGGGGCACTTTTCAAGGCGGAACCTATTTGGCCTTGCTCCAGGCGGGGTTTACCAAGCTGTCCCGGTCACCCGCGACACTGGTGAGCTCTTACCTTCCGCCCCTTGCGGGGCAGATCCCGATAAATCGGGACACCTTTTCACCCTTTCCCCTATGATATGGGGTGGTTTCCCTTTCTGTGGCACTTTCCTTCCCGTTACCGGGACTCCGCGTTACGGAGCGCCTTGCCCTGTGGAGCTCGGACTTTCCTCCCGACCTTGGCGTCGAGCCGGTCGGGCAACCACATGTTCTGCTTCGGCCTATAACAAAATTTAATTATTATATAATATTTCTTAAACAAAAAAAAGGGGGGGAAGAAGACTGAAAGCGGTCACTCCTCTGAGTAGTAGAGTATACGCCGGCACTGGGGACACTGAATCAACTCCTCGTTCTTCCTGATCTCCACAAAAAGCTGCGGGGGTATGTTCATATTGCATCCGAGGCAAATTTCATTCTTGGCCTTTGTTACCGCTACGCCGTTGCCGGCACTGATAAGGGACATGTATCTGTCGTAAATGTCGGCTGGAAGGGAACTCGCCGCCGTCGCCCTCTCTTCCTTCAACACCGACAATTCCTTTTCATACCGCTCCACTTCCCTGTCCAGTTCCCCTTTGAAGGCTTCAAGTTTACGCGTCTCCTCGTTCACCCTGCCTTCCCTTTCCTTCTGCTCCTTCAGCAGATTGTCCAGGTCTTCCATGATCAGCAGGATTTCTTCTTCAACTCCGGCAATTTCCTTTTCCGAGGATTCGATCTCTTTCAGGTGGGCCTGATATTCCTTGTTCGTCTTGATATCTGAAACGCGCGACTTCATCTTTCCGATTTTTCCATTGATATCTTCGAGATTTTTTTCCTTTTCGCGCTTCTTCCTGGCCAGGTTCTCGGTTTTCTGCCTGATCCCGTCCAGTTCCAGCCCGGCCTGTTTGAGCGGTTCATCGACCTCGTAAATTCTCTGAGGCACCTTGTCGATAAACACGCGTTTTTGGAGGATTCGGGAATCTATTTCCTGCAATTCCATCAGAAGTTTGATGACGTTTTTCA
>JBJKPE010000049.1:0-6868 GCA_046706685.1 Thermodesulfovibrionales bacterium
CTTCCGCGAGAGTCCTGGCGTTATCGATGACCGACTTCTGGTACATCCGAAAGTCTTCGCCCATGGCCTCCTTAAGAGCGACCGCCTTAGCGGCGATGCTATGCACCAGCGGGCCGCCCTGGATGCCGGGAAAAATCATCTTGTCCACAGCCTTAGCGTACTCGGCCCTGCACATGATCATCCCTCCCCGGGGACCCCTCAGTGTCTTGTGGGTTGTCGTAGTAACAAAGTCGGCATATGGGACGGGGGAAGGATGCAGACCCGAGGCGACAAGGCCTGCGATGTGGGCAATATCGGCCATGAGATAGGCTCCGGTCTCCCCCGCGATCTCGGAAAAAATCTTGAAGTCGATTATCCTGGAATATGCGCTCGCACCGACCACGATCATACGCGGCTTCTGTTCCAGCGCGGTCCTCCTTACTTCTTCGTAATCGATATATCCTTCTTTATTGACTCCGTATGACAGGTTCGTGTAAAGCATACCCGAGAAATTTACCGAAGCACCATGAGAGAGATGCCCTCCGTGACTAAGCTTCATCCCCAGGATCTTATCACCCGGTTTCAGCATCGCAAAGTAGACAGCCATATTGGCCTGCGTGCCGGAGTGGGGCTGCACGTTGACATGGTCGGCCCCGAATATCTTTTTTGCCCTCCCGATAGCCAGATCCTCGACTATATCGGCATATTCGCAGCCTCCGTAATACCGTTTTCCAGGATAGCCTTCGGCGTACTTGTTTGTAAAAATAGAACCCTGTGCCTCGAGCACGGCACGGCTCACATAATTCTCGGATGCGATAAGGAGAATCTTATCGTGCTCCCTGTCTTTTTCCTTGCCGATGGCATCGTAGACTTCCCGGTCGACTAGCTTGAGATCTTTACGCTCCATGTCCGCTCAATTTTTCCTCTATGTCTTTGATTTTGATAAGTCTCTTGAGGTGCCTCTGGCCTTCAAAAGGTGTGGAGAGCCATACCTTCACAATTTCCGCAGCCAGATCCTTTCCGATCACTCTTCCGCCCATGACGAGGATATTGGCGTCATTATGCAGACGGCTCATTTTCGCCGAAAAAAGATCATTGCAGAGGGCCGCTCTCACGTTGGGGAACTTGTTGGCCACCATAGACATACCGAGCCCGGTACCGCAGATCAATATCCCTTTTTCTATCTCTCCCGACGATACGAGTTCGGAAACCTTGAGGCCGAAGTCCGGATAATCGACGGATTCCGTTCCGTTGGTGCCGCAGTCGACATATTCCACATCGAGCCCCCTGAGCAGACCCAGAATCTCTTCCTTCAGCCCGAAACCGGCGTGATCACAGCCAATCGCGATTCTCACTCAATACCTTTCTGTCAGTCCCTGTTATTCCCTGCCTCTGGAACTACGCGGGGCACATTTATAACGGCATATTATCTTATCCGAGAGAAGAATTCTAAGTCAAGAAAGTAGCCGCTCTGCGCTCATCGTGACGGAACTCTCAAGCCCTTGAAATCTCGTGGCATTTTTTCTGTTTTGAGGTAGAATATAAAAAAATAACCGGCTGCTATTCCTCTTCGTCATTTTATGGAACAGAAAAAGAAGATATTGATTTCGGAGAATTCGAGAAAAATTCTTAAGGAGGATTTTTCTCAATTGAAAGAGCCTGTAAACATTATTGTCTTTTACGACGATAAGGAAAACAAGCCTTTCAATGAATTTTCAAGAGAACTTTTAAAGGAGCTTTCAGAGATCTCCGACAAAATAAGGCCCAGGTTTGAACAAATAGGGGGAGAACTGTCCGGGAAGTACGAGGTCTCCCGCACTCCTACCCTCCTCATAGAGCCGGAAAAGTATCGCATCCGAATCACAGGGGCGCCTGCCGGAGAGGAGACTCGTACACTGATGATATCGCTGCTGATGGCTTCCACCGGCGGAACCATACTTTCTGACGGGGGAAGAAAAAGACTGACAGAGCTTAAAGAACCGAGGGATATCAAGGTATTTGTGAGTCCCACCTGCCCTTATTGCCCGCAGCAGGCCGCCCTGGCGGTAGCTGCTGCTATCGAAAAGCCGGATCTGGTGAGCGTCGAGATAATAGAAATATTCGAAAACAGAGACCTTGCAGTGCAGTATGATGCGCTCTCCGTTCCACAGACGTTCATAGACGATCACCTCGTGGGACTCGGTCTTCAACCCGAGGAGGTCTTCGTGGAAGAGATCCTGACCGCGGCTCCTATAAAAGTCCCTCGCCCGGAGGAGGGCGCGACGGGGGAGAAGGATCTGGTTATTGTGGGAGCGGGGCCTGCCGGACTGACTGCGGCTATTTACGCTGAGCGCAGCGGGCTTAAATCTGTCATACTCGAAAAAAGCAACATCGGCGGGCAGGTTTCGATCACACCCGTTGTCGAGAATTACCCGGGCTTCACGAGGATAGGCGGCAAGACGCTTATGGACATGATGGCGCAGCAGGCGGTCAACTATACCGACATCCGTGAAGGCGAGGAAGTCATCGAAATACGAAGAACCGACAGCCGCTTCGAGGTCATCACCAACAGGATGAAATATACGGCGAAGGCCGTTCTCCTGACGACAGGAGCAGAGAGCAAGAAGTTGGATGTGCCGGGGGAAAAGGAATTCCAGGGCCGGGGTGTCAGCTACTGCGCAGCCTGCGACGGATATTTTTTCAAGGACGGAAAGAAGGTGATCGTGGTGGGGGGCGGTAACACCGCTGCGACGGAGGCTCTTTATCTGAAAAATATCGGCGTGGACGTGAGCATCGTCCACCGGCGGGACAAGCTGAGGGCCGAGATGTTCCTGCAGCGGAGTCTTGAAGACAGCCGCGTCCCTATCCTGTGGAACACAGTTGTAAAGGAAATTCTCGGTGACAAACTGGTGAAGGCTGTTATGCTCGAAGGCCTTGAAGACCGGTCGGTTAAAAATATTCCTGTGGACGGCATATTTATAGCCATCGGATATGTGCCCAATAATGAGCTGGCCTCACGTTTGGGAATAGAGGTGGACAGAGAAGGATACCTGAAAGTCGATTCAAGGCACAGGACAAATGTGCCGGGGATTTACGCGGCCGGCGACATCACCGGCGGCATCAAGCAGATCGTCACCGCTGTAAGTCAGGGGGCGGTCGCCGCAATGACGATATTCGAAGATATCGCGCATCCTTACTGGAAAGAGACGCCGAAGCCCGCAGATATCACAACCTGAAACCCACCGATCGTCCTGTAAAAGGCAGTTAACAGCAGATGAACACAGGCAATTTGTCGATGGTAGACTTCACCTTTTTGGACAGTAATTAAAGACCTCGGAGCCCTTGAAATCCTGGCCCACCGGCGTTTATCCGCAGCAAGAATGCCTTTTAAATATCACGCGGTCTTTACCCCCGGAGCGCCCCTGCCGCCAACGTTTTTTCTATCTTGAATCTTGCGATGACATCGTCTCCGGCCGGCTGAACTTTCAGGCTGAATTCCTTTTCCGCCTTTGCGGCCCTCACCACCACCTCCGGGAAATGCCTGGCGTCCGAATATCGCGCACACAGGGACGCCGCCGTAATCACATCCTCGTCTGAACCGCCGTCAACAAGCGCGATAGGGCTTCCGAAGCCGGGCACCCGCAGAAGGACACCCTCTCCGTCGTGAAGCCTGTCCAGATCATCATTTTCGGACTCGTTCCGGCCGATAATCACCTTGCACCAATGGGAAAGCCTGAAATGTCTGCCAAGCCTCAAGAGGTGGTAATCAACGAGGGAGGGATCAGGATCATGTTCCAGAAGTTCCTTCAGACGGTAGGAATAATTGGGCTCAGTCAGCAGGCATCCACCCGCCGGGGCCGGATAATCCGTTAGCCCGAGCTCATCGGCAAGCGCCATCTGGGGTTTTCGCGAACGGCCGCCGAAGCCGTACAAGAGCTCCCTGTCGACCATGCCGCTCTCTTCGGGTATGGTCGGTTTCAACAGTTTCGCGCTCAGGGGCCTTAATACATATCCCTTCAGGCCCGCTTCCCTGTCGATAATATTCAGGGCGTCCCGCCTCTGGCTCATCGGTCTCTGCCCGAGGACCTCGCCGGTAACGATGAAAGAGGCCCCGGTCATGTCCATGAACTCTTTGGCCTCCCTGAGCATGAGTATCCTGCAGTCCATGCAGGGATTCATGTTCTTGCCGTGGCCGAACTTTGGGTTCTTGACAATACCGATGAACTTTTCGGAGAGGTGGCAGAGTTTCACCTCGAAGCCGAATTTTTCGGCAGCCGCGAAGGGATTTTTTGAACAGGAGGACCTGTCGGAAATTTCGCAGCCAAAATGATTCATGAAAGTAACGGCCGTCACCTCTATTCCCTGCCTCATCAACGTCAGTATCGCCAGTGTGCTGTCCAGGCCGCCGGAAAATAAAGCGACTGCCCGCACCCTACCCATTGAACGACTCCATCAGTTGCTCGGGAGTGGCAACAGCGGTGCCGACTTCTCCGACAACGACACCGGCAGCATGATTAGCAATTACCGATGCCTCTGCCATAGTAGCGCCCGCAGCGCAGGCAAGGGTAAAGGCCGAGATCACCGTATCTCCGGCGCCGGTCACATCATAGACCTTTTGCGCGGCAGTCGATATATGAGAGACACCATTCCTTTCAAAAAGGCTCATTCCCTGCTCTCCCCTCGTCACCAGCACGGCCCTGCACCCCAGCTTCTTCAATAGTGCCCTGCCTGCTCTCACAAGGGTCTTTTCGTCCCTGATCTCGATGTTGGCCCCGCTGGCGGCCTCCGCCACATTGGGCGTCACCACCGATACTCCCTTATAAAAATTGAAATGCCCCACCTTCGGATCAACGGCGATGAACATCTTCTTCCCTGACTTCTCCACGATACTCTTTATCATACCGCCCGAAATCATTCCTTTTCTGTAATCGGATATTATTATTGCGTCAAAGCCCCGATATAATGAACCGATATGTTCCAGAACTCCACGCAGGACCCTTCCTGCCACATACTTAACGTCTTCCCTGTCGAACCTGACTACCTGCTGGTTATGAGCGATGACTCTTGTCTTCACTGTCGTGGGTCTGTTCGATACGAATATGCCATCGCACTTTACACCTTTCTGGCGCAGCAGATCGGTCAGGGCCTCACCGGCCATGTCCTCACCCACAATGCCTACAACCGCAGCTCCTGCACCCAGCGAGACTATGTTGTTGGCCACATTTGCGGCCCCGCCCAGCAAAAAACTCTCTCTTTCGACCTCTACTACCGGCACCGGGGCCTCCGGAGAGATCCTTCTCACCTTTCCCCATATATAATGATCGAGTATAAGGTCACCGACAACGAGAATATTCTTGTGCTTAAACTGTCTGATGATCTCTTCAAATTTCATATTTTTTAATATAGCCTACATTGACTCGAAAAATGAACCACTCGCGCAGTTCAGCAGTTTAACATTTAGTTATCGGTACTCGCGGCAGGAAAGATTCCGGACCTGCCTACCGGCAGGCAGGCAAGCCGGAATGACAAATCCCGGACCAAGTGCCTTTTCCCGTCATTCCCGCAACTGAAAGGCGTCGGGAATCTTTCTTGAGGCAGCTTACTTTCATCCTGTAACTAAACGGTCGCCGGCGGCGGGATAACCCGGCACGCAGAAAAAAAAGGCGGGTCTTTCGACCCGCCCTGTACTGACTCTTATACTAGAAACTTAGAAGGACAGTGTCAGCATGTGTCTCAGAACCGTTGCGCCCTTCTTGTCGCCATTAGTCGCTACCGGATATGCATCCGCATAGTAGCTTCCGGCCTTGAAGTAGCCTGCATCAACCTGATAGGTGAGGTTCTTTGCGATATTGTATACAACCTTGCCGTCAACTTCCCAGCCTGCGTCCTTGGAAATGCTGTCAGCTGTCTTCGATGCCCTGATGATATAACCGTCAAGAGAAGCGGTAACATCCTTCACCGGGGTTACGTCGAGACCGATGTTGTAGTAGGTAGTGTTGCTGATACCGGAGTTGATCATGCCGGCTGTCGAGATAACGTTGTATTCATAAACCAGGGTGTAGTGCTGGTCGGCGCCGAGATAGGTCGTGAACTCCTTGTTTTTGGAGGCGTCACTACCATTGTCGCCGCTGCCATAAGCGAAGCTCGCCCTCAGGTTAAGAGGATCGACCATATAGTTCAGACCAGCGGTAACAGCCCAGCCCTTGTATTTCACGTTCGCATTTTCCTTACCGAACTGGAAATCAGCAGTTGCCTTGGCGCCGAGGCCTGAAAAGTCGGCATTTGCCGTAAAGCCGAGGTCCTGGTGGCTGAAGCTACCGCTCGGGTTATTCAGATAGGTATAGTTGACACCTACAGAGGTCTTCGGATCCATCTTGTAAGTCAATATGCCTACATAGCCGTCGAGGTCGTCGGTATTGATCGCCTGATTGTTTTCTGCAAACTTGATCGTCAGCAGGTCAATTTCCAGTTCCTTGGTAGGAAGGAGGAATGCGACAATGGCGTCATCGCCGAACTTGGTGTGATCGAAGAACTCTTTCTGACCGAGCGCAAGAGGCATATGACCGATCTTCAGTCCCGAAGGGAAGCCGAAGAGGCCGGAGCCACTGTACATCATCCATGCCTGGAGGATATCGAGCTGGGTCGGCTTTGAGTTGAAGTTGCCCCAGACATAGTTGTCCTCCTGGCCCGAGCCGGACTCCAGCTGAACCATGCCTTCGATATTCGGAGATATCTTGGCATCTACGCTGAGCCTTACTCTCTCGTCATACCACGCGGCTGAACCCGTTTCAGCGGGTAAACCGTTGAACCCTTCGGTCCCTACACCGGTGATATTCTTGCCGTACCAGCCTCTTACCCTCAATTCTCCGCTCAGATTGATCTGAGTCGTGCCCGTTGCCACCACCGCCTG
>JBJKPE010000050.1:0-4965 GCA_046706685.1 Thermodesulfovibrionales bacterium
GTTTTGCTATAATACAGATATTCGAAAGGACCGGGCAGACAGGATGATAAGATATAACGGCATCAACCACGTGGCGATGGTTACTGGAGACATGGACAGTACCATCCGTTACTGGAGGGACCTGCTCGGCATGAGGCTGGTGGCCGGCCTGGGAAAGCCGGGTTACCGCCATTATTTTTTTGAGATCTCCTCAAACGACACCATAGCCTTCTTTGAATGGCCCGGCGTCGAACCGGCCCGGGAAAAGGAACACGGCAGGCCTGTGGCCGGTCCGGTGGTCTTCGATCACGTATCATTCGGTCTTGAGACTAAGGAATCCCTCTGGGAACTCAAGGACAGTATCTCGGCGGCCGGGTTCTGGGTCTCGGAGGTGATCGACCACGGATTCATATATTCCATCTATTCCTTCGATCCAAACGGTATACCGATCGAGTTCAGCTGGAACGTGGAAGGCACCGACATACGGATGAACCCGATTCTGAGCGACTCCGCACCTTCGAAAATTGCAAGGGAAGGGACCGGGCCTCAGAACGGCAAATGGACAGCCGCACAGGAGCCGACACACGAAGAGGAGCGAAAGGTGTATCCAGGGCAGGGGAGCGAACTCTTTCACGGCAGGAAGAAAGACCCCCGACAGTCAGGGTGAATAAAAAACACCTCATGGTGAAACATATGACAGTTTTCGCTCCCTTCATACCGCTCTCGACTGCAGCCGCGGAAAACAGTCCCTTCAGTGCCGGTTTAGCTGCCGGGGGTGCCGAGGCCTCCAGGGGCCTTTTAGCTCTCTCCGCAGGGCTCGTCCTCATCGTCGTCGTGCCTATTCTTTTTTGCGCGCTTCGTAAGATAATGGGATATATTCGTTCACGCAGAGAAAAGAGTTTCATTGAAGAGCTGACTCTTGAGGCGGTGAAGAAGGAGAAAGCCGGTGAATTCGTTTCCGCCGGCCTGGCATACGAGAAACTGAAAAAACCTGAGAGGGCTGCGGAGCTTTACGAAAAAGGCGGTGATTTCGTAAGGGCCGCCGACACGTACGAATCAATGGGGCGGATGGAGAAGGTCGGCGAAATGTATGAGAAGGCCGGCGATCTCCGGAAAGCCGGCGACACAAGGATGCATTTCGGGGATTTCCAGGGCGCCGCGCGCGTATATAACCAACTCGGTGACAAGCGAAGGGCGGCCGAAGCACTTGATCATTCGGGCAACAGGCTTGCTGCGGCGAGGGCTTACCGGGAGGCGAAGGACTACCTTAAGGCATCGGCGCTTCTGAAGGAAGCGGGCATGAGCAGGGAGGCGGCCGAGATGTACGCCATTTCTCTGGCGGGGGCGGAAGCCGCCGTGGCGAATCTCGACAAATTCTACACATACGCCTCGCTTCTTGAGACGGCCGGTGATCCGGGAAAGGCCGCTGAAGTGCTCAGGATGATCTCGGCAGTAGACCCCGATTACAGGGACGTACGCCAACGGCTTGAGTCTGCGGGCGTCCATGAGGGACCGCGGGGACCTGAAGTGGACGCAGAGCCCGAAGTGGAGCCTTTTCACGAAACATCGCCAGAAAAGACGGCCGGCGGAGAGACCACGCTCAGGAGCCTCATTCGAGAGGGTGGAATAGAACCGAGGCACAGCTTCCGCCTCTGGGTCCAGGTACTGAAGGCCCTTGACCAAAGGCATAAGGAAGGCGGATTTCCGGAGATTCTAACGCCCGACGGCATTCTGATAGATTCCCGCAACAATATAAGGTTTTCCGAAAATGCGTCCAAGGACTTTGCCTACATCGCACCGGAGATAGTGTCCGGAGCACCCACTGACGCGGTTTCGTCAGTCTATTCCATGGGAGTAATCCTGTACGAAATGCTGACCGGAAGCCTCGACCACTTCGGGATAAAGAGGCCGGCGGAGGTTGCGGAAAACGTGCCACCCTGGCTGGAGGAGCTGACCCTTAAATGCAGCGAACGGAAGAGGGAGGCGAGGTATCAGGGGCCCGATGAGATATTCTCGGTCCTCGTTGACCTGAAGAAGAAGATGCAGGAATAACATGAGCCTTTTTCTCTTCACCTTTTTCCTGGCTTATTCGACTGTCCATCTTTATGCCTTCCTGAAGGCAAAGGCCGGCCTGAACTTCGGCGCAGGGACGGGTATCGCGCTCGCCGTCTTCATGGCGGTCATGATAGCGGCCCCTTTCATAATCCGTTTGTCGGAAAGATTCGGGTTCGAGATCTTCGCAAGGGTGATGGCCTACGCCGGCTATCTGTGGCTCGGCCTCCTCTTCCTGTTTTTTTCCTGTTCCATTGCGCTTGACGTTTACCGTTTCGTTATATTTGCAGGCGGGCTGCTATTTCAAAGGGACCTGTCAGGCGTGGTACTGTCTGCCAGGAACGCCTTCCTGGTCCCGCTAATATTCTCCCTGGCAGCGTCCACCTACGGATATTTCGAGGCCAGGGACATCCGCACAGAGCATGTCACAATACAAACCGCCAAGATCCCCGCCGGGATAGGAAGCATAAGGATCGTTCAGATATCGGACGTGCATCTCGGCCTCATCGTCCGGGAGGCGAGATTGAAGAGGATACTTGAAAAGGTGAGGCTGGCCCATCCCGATATTTTCGTATCCACAGGCGACCTTGTGGACGGACAGGTAAGCAGGATGAACGGCCTGTCGGATCTGCTAAAGGGGATTTCTGCGAAATACGGGAAATTCGCGGTAACGGGAAACCATGAATTTTACGCCGGCTTTGCCCAGTCGAAGGCATTCACGGAAAAGGCCGGTTTCAGGCTGCTAAGGGCGGAGGCGGCCGATGTTTCCGGCATCATCACGGTCGCCGGCGTCGACGACCCGACCGCAATGGCGTTCGGCCTCGCAAAAAACATCTCTGAGAAAGAGCTTCTTGACCCTCTTCCGCATAACAGGCTCGTACTTTTGCTCAAGCATCGGCCCTGGATAGACAAGGATGCCGCCGGCCTTTTCGACCTCCAGCTGTCCGGCCATGTCCACGACGGCCAGATCTTCCCGTTCACAGTCATCACGTGGCTCTATTACCCGGTTGTTTCCGGCCTCGCCCATGTTGCCGATGGAAGCTGTCTGTATGTGAGCAGGGGATCAGGGACGTGGGGACCGCCGATACGTTTCCTTGCGCCGCCGGAGGTAACGGTCATCGACCTGGTCCATTCGGGCTAGCCGCCGCCGTTCAGGGGAGGCTGTGATTAGTTTGCGTACAGTTGGACGGACATTGACGCTGAAATAGCAACAGAGAGGGATTTTCATGGCGAAAAAGAGCCGGAACCGTTCCATAGCGTATTTCATTTCACCCCATGGGTACGGACACGCCGCCAGGGCGGCCGCTGTGATGGAGTTTTGTCACAGGATCGAACACTCGTTGAGGTTCGGGGTCTTCACACTTGTGCCGGAATGGTTTTTCAGGGGATCCCTGGAATTTCCATTCGATTACCATCCTCTTCTCACCGACATCGGAATGGTACAGAAGACCCCCACCGTCGAAGACCCTTCGGCGACCTTGCGCAGGCTTGATGAATTCCTGCCCTTTGACAGTGATCTAACGGACCGTCTGGCGCGGCAGGTTTCTAAAGACGGGTGCAGCCTTGTCATCTGCGACATCTCACCGCTCGGGATAGCCGTGGCAGAGAGGGCGGGCGTCCCTTCACTCCTGATCGAGAATTTTACGTGGGACTGGATCTATGAGGCATACGTCAAATACGAGCCGGGGCTCAGCCGGCATATCTCTTACATGAAGGAGGTCTATCGTTCCGCCGACCATCATATTCAAACCAGCCCGGTATGCAGCCGCGACACGTCGGTTCTCCTCACACGGCCGGTCAGCAGAAGTTTGCGGAGGCCGGCAGTCGAAATACGCCGGGAACTGGAGCTGCCTGCCGGTGCGAGGGTTGTGGTACTCACAATGGGCGGGATGCCCTGGCGCTTCTCCTGTCTTGAGCGGCTCAAGGAAGATAAGGATTTATATTTCATCATACTCGGTGCTGCGGAGGAGAGGAGGCGGGACGCCAATCTAGTCCTCATTCCTCACCCTTCCGGATTATTCCATCCCGACCTGATCAACGCCTGTGATGCGGTGATCGGGAAGGCCGGGTACTCGACAATCGCCGAAGCCTACCAGGCCGGGGTGCCCTTCGGATGCATCGAAAGAGAGATGTTCCCTGAGTCGGAGGTTCTCGCCTCCTTTGTGCGGAACGAGATGAACGGGCTTGTCATAGGTGCAGAAGAATTCCTCAGCGATCTCTCGGTTTCCCGTATCCACGATCTGCTTGCCATGCCGCGCCTCATGAGGTCCGGCAAAAACGGCGCACAACAGGCGGCCGAAGCCGTCCATGGTTTTCTCGCGTCTTGAAATAGCGTTTCAAGTCAGAATAGACAGGCTGTCTTCAGTGCACCCGGCTTAGCCAGGAAAAGTCATGAAGCTTACGAGGCGGTCAGAATCATTACCATCTGGCGGCCTTCCATCTTCGGCTGGGATTCCACCTTTGCGATATCCTCCATCTCCGAAGCCAGCTTGTTCAGCACATTCACCCCGAGATCCTGACGGCTGAATTCCCGCCCTCTGAAACGCATAGTCACTTTGACCTTGTCTCCGTGAGCTATAAACTTGCGTGCATTTCGCTTCTTGAACTCATAATCATGCGTATCGATCGATGGGCGCATTCTGACTTCCTTGACGGTCAGGGTGGTCTGTTTCTTCCTGTCCTTACGAAGTTTCTTGCCCTGTTCGAACTTGAACTTCCGGTAGTCCATGATCTTACAAACCGGCGGTTCGGCCTGAGGGCTGATCTCCACGAGATCCAGCTCCCTCTCCGCGGCCATCTTCAATGCAGAATCAATGTCCATGACGCCGATTTGCCCCTCATCGGCGACGACCCGTATCTCTTTCACTTTAAGCATCCGGATCTGGTTGTTTACACGGGTCCTGTCGACGACCCGTCCGGGCACTACTCTTTTTC
>JBJKPE010000051.1:0-4042 GCA_046706685.1 Thermodesulfovibrionales bacterium
CGTGACCATAGAGGAAGTCGACGATCGGCTTGCTGCCGTGGAGATATACGAAGACACCCGAAAGGGGGATTTCAGTCTCTTCCTTTTTGGAATCAACGATGCGTATTTTTTCGACCGTCTCATTGCCTCCTATCTCCGAAACCGAACTTCCTGTTATCACCTTCAGATTTTCGGAGGCAAGCGCCGGATGGCTCTCTATCTTCAATTTAGGAGTTGGCGAGATCAGATACACCGTTTCGGCGAAGCGGGTCAGATATCCGGCCTCCTTTACCGCCTCCTCGGAGTTGCCTATCACACAAACGACTTTCCCCTTGTAAAACGCGGCATCGCAGACAGCGCAGTAACTTACTCCCCTGCCGAGGAACTCGGCCTCGCCCTTGATAGTCGGTTTTCTGCCCATCGAGCCGGTCGCCAGTATGACCGACTTCCCCTTGTAGCTCGTATCCATGGTGAACACCTCTTTGATTTCGTCATCGAACTTTACTCCGACGACCTGGCCTTCTTTATACTCCGCACCGAAGCCGAGGGCCTGATTTCTGAAGATGTCGAGCAGCTCCTTCCCCGGGATTGGGTTGGTGAGGCCGGGATAGTTCTCGATTACGCTTGCATAGGCGAGCGCGCCGGCAGCGGCGGACTTGTCTAGGACCACTGTTTTCAGCCCGGCCCGCGAGGCATACTGGGCAGCCGACAGGCCGGCCGGGCCGCCTCCTATGACAATGACATCGTATACAGTCTCCGTACCGGACATGGTGCCTCCTAATATTGAGTTATCAATGAGTAGTATGTATCTCTCTGGGCAGGTGTGAAGCCGGCCGACCTTATCGATTCTATGATGTCTTCCTTGGACACCCGGTGGCTTACGCCCGCAGCGGCCACAACATTTTCCTCGATCATGGTGGAGCCGAAATCATTCGCGCCGAATCTGAGAGCGACCTGCGCAAGCTTCAGCCCCTGTGTTACCCAGGATGCCTGGATATTGTCGATGTTGTCCAGGTACAGCCTCGAGAGCGCAAGCACCTTCAGGTACTCGACCGCCGTGGCAGGATACTCAACGGTTTTCAGTTTTGCGTTTCGAGCTTTGGATTTTTTCATTTCCGTCTTCTGACTTCCGACCTTTGACCTTCGTTGCAGCTCTGTGTTGCCCGGCTGAAAAGACCAGGGAATAAATGCCGTAAAGCCGCCGGTCCTGTCCTGGAGTTCCCGAATCGATTCGAGGTGCAGCATGATGTCTTCAGGTCTTTCGATGCTTCCAAACATCATGGTCGCAGTCGTCCGCATCCCGAGCAGGTGGGCCGTCTCCATCACCTCAAGCCAGCGTGACGACAGAATTTTATTCGGGCTCAGGATCTCTCTCACCCTGTCCGAGAGTATCTCGGCGCCCCCTCCCGGGATCGAATCGAGCCCAGCGTCCAGAAGGACACGAAGCGTCTCCCGTATGGTAAGGTCCGTTGAATCGGCGATATAGCAGATCTCGGGCGGGGAAAATCCGTGGATGTTAATCGGGAACCTGTCCTTTATCGACCTGAGCAGTGAACAATAATAGTCAATCCCCAGATCCGGGTGAAGCCCTCCCTGAAGCAGGATCTGTGTACCCCCAAGGTCCAGGGTCTCCTCGATCTTGCCAAAAAGTGTATCCTTGTCGAGAAGATAAGCATCAGGGGAGTCCGCATCCCGCCAGAAGGCGCAGAAGGTGCATTTATTGACGCATACGTTTGTGTAATTTATGTTCCGGTCTACAACGAAGGTGACGATCTCTTCAGGGTGAAGGGCCTTTCTCATGTTATCGGCCATCATGCCGACCTCCAGCAGGTCCGCTTTTCTTAAGAGGGAAAGGGCCTTCTTCTTCGTCAGCCGCTCCTTTACTGCTCTGTTTTCTCCCTTCATGACCGCACCTTCTTATAAAAGGAATCTCTTTCGACCGGGGTCTTTCCGGCTTTTCTTATCATATGCATGAGTTGTTCGGCCGTCATTCCCTCACCGGTCAACGCACCGGCTGAATGGGTGATCTTTTCTTCGATGATCGTCCCGTCGATATCGTCGGCCCCGAATTTGAGGGCCAGCTGAGATATCTTTTCGCCGAGCATTATCCAATATGCCTTGATATGGTTGAAGTTGTCCAAAACCAGGCGGCTTACCGCTATCATCTTGAGATCATCGATTCCCGAGGTATACTTCCCCTTTATTGCGGTGTTCTTGGGGTGATAAGCCAGAGGGATGAAAGCCTGGAACCCTCCGGTTCTGTCCTGCAGGTCCCTCAGTTTTATGAGGTGGTCGATACGGTGGCGGTAACCTTCAATGTGGCCATAGAGCATGGTAGCATTCGTTCTTATGCCTACCATGTGGGCCGTCTCCATGACCTTCAGCCACCTCTCTCCAGATATCTTTTCCGGGCAGAGCCTGTTCCTTATTTCCGGATCGAATATCTCGGCCCCGCCGCCCGGCATCGATCCGAGGCCGCTTTCTTTCAGCCGGGTGAGCGTTTCGGAAAGGCCGAGGCCGCTTATCCTGGACATGTAATCAATTTCAACGGCCGTAAATGCCTTGATATGAAGCCGGGGATAATGCTTCTTTATGGATGAGATCATTTCGAGATAATATTCAAAAGGCCTGTCAGGATGCAGCCCTCCGACAATGTGGACCTCCGTGAGACGGTCCCCGGACGACCGGACTCTCAGCTTCCGCAGGATGTCCCTGGTCGTCAGTTCGAAGGCCCCGTCCTGCCCTTTAGATCTGCTGAAGGCGCAGAAACCGCACCTGTTGACGCAGAGGTTGGTAGGGTTGATATGCCTGTTCCTGACAAAATAAGCTTTTTTGCCGTTCTTTTTTTCGGCGGCGCGTGCGGCGAGGAAGCCTAGAGAAAAAATGTCCTCGGTCTCGAAGAGGCGGAGGGCATCGCTTCTCGTAAGGCGCCCTTCCGAGAGTACTTTCTCTTTTATTCTGCCGGGAATCGATGACATGCATAATTATAAATCAAAACGTGCCAAAAGACCAAAAAGGGACCTTTCCCGAGCGAACCCGGCGTTTGTTGACGGAAGTTCTTCGTGTGTGGTATAAATTAAGACCCCTTGCTCTTCCCGGGTGGAAGGGCTTTAATCCCTGCCAGGGCGGGGAAAAATCCATGAGGAGGTGTTTTAATGAACATCTACGAAAACTTTGTCATTCTTAACGCAGCGCTGTCGGACGACGAAATCAACTCATCACTCTCCAAAATACAGGAGCTTATTGCGAACTCCGGAGGAGAGGTGATCAAAACCGATTTGTGGGGCAGGAGAAAACTGGCCTACGAAATCAAGAAGCAGAACAAGGGTATGTATGTCCTGCTGATCTACAAGACCCCGCCTGAAACCGTCAAGAAGCTTGAGGAGTTCTACAAGGTATTCGACCCTGTTGTCAAATACATGGTGATAAAGATGGGGCCGAAACAGGTTAAGCAGTTTGAGAAGATGCAGGCCGCGGAGCCTGAGCAGCCGAAAAGCGAGGGCTAAATGTACAACAAGATAATTCTGATAGGTAACCTTACTAAGGATCCTGAGTTGAAGTACACGCCCCAGGGGACCCCGGTGGCAACCTTCAGACTTGCTGTAAATTACCAGTACAAGCAGAGCGACGAGATGAAGAAAGAGACGACTTTTATAGATATAGTGGTCTTCGGAAGACAGGCCGAGTCGTGCAGCCAGTATCTGAACAAGGGAAGTTCGGCCCTCGTAGAGGGAAGGCTGCAGGAGAGGAGATGGGAATCGGAGGGCCAGCAGAAAAGCAAATTCGAGGTCGTTGCCCAAACGGTCAAGTTCCTCTCTTCCAAGAGGGGCGGCCAGGGTGGGACAGGCGCCGGCGATGCGGAGTTTTCCCCGCCGGAGGAAATGACGGACTTGGAGCCTTTTTAGAGGCGGCGGTCGTCCGGATGTGAAGGTTCTAAAAATTTAAGACAAACCGATATATCGAAAGGAGCAAAGATGGCGTTTCAGCAGAAGAGATTTCAGCGGAGAAAATTCTGTAAGTTCTGCTCTGAAAAGACGGAATTCATAGACTACAAGGACATCAG
>JBJKPE010000052.1:0-70923 GCA_046706685.1 Thermodesulfovibrionales bacterium
TCGAACGCCTTCAGGATTGTTTCTCTCGGTGTCATAGCCATCTTCCTTCCTCCTTAACTATTCGAAATTTTGCTGACGCTCATAAAATTATGTATCAAATTCTTCAGTTCCGATAGATCCATGGGCATATTTATCCCCAGTCCGTCCTGATCGACGTCGTTACAGCCGACGAGAATCACCGTTGTTTCTGGTGATACCGTATTAATGATCTTGGTGGCGTCTCCCACAGGCAGACCAAATGGCTGGGAGTCGATAATTACAGCGCTGTAGCTCTGCTCAAGGACCATGCGGACCGCAAGCGCCGGGTGGTCGGCGGTTTCGACTTCGAACCCCTCGTCCCTCAAAATACCGTAAATGTTCTTGATCGATAGGGGGTTGTGCGTGCAGAGAAGAATCTTGTTCACGTGAAAAGAAGAGCAATTCCAATGCCATGTGCCGTCAATCCATGGTCGAAGAAGAAAGGACAATTATTCGGACGCTGTTATCTATGCATTAAAACCTCTCACCACCCCGCTAATAATGGCCTTCCTGAATTCCACTCTCTTAAGGGTGCGGCAACCGTCGAGGGAAACCCTGCCGAAAAGAAAGAAGGATTCCCCATGAGGGCGGGCACAGGCCGGCAAACCGAAACGACAGGAATTCGAAGTTTCGTTTGTATGAGTTGCCGAATTAATAATGGCTGTTTGAGAGGAGTCCAAGTAGAAAAATGCCCCATAGGATGGGGAATTTTTACACACTATCCAGGGCATCGATTATAGCGCTTACTTCCTCGGACCTGTTCATGCTATAGAAATGGAGATACCTTGCACCGTTTTCAAGGAGGTCCCGGCATTGTTTTATAGCCAGCTCAACGCCCAGTTTTCTCATTTCCCGGGGGTTGTCGAGAAAGGGTTCCATCGCGGTCCGCACACTCTTAGGCACCGTCGCACTGCAGAAATTTGCAAATTCCGTAATCTTCCTGCAGTCGGTCACGGGCATGATTCCGGGAAAGATCGGGATGTCTATTCCTATTTTTTGGGCCCTGTCCATGAACTCATAGAAATAACGGTTGTCGAAGAACATCTGTGTAATGGCGAAGTCGGCGCCGGCCTCTATCTTCCTTTTTGTGTATTCCATGTCCTTTTCGATACTCGGGGATTCGAAATGGCCTTCGGGATAGACAGCTACGGCTATCGAAAAATAGTCGTAGTCCGCGATGAAGTCGACGAGGTCTTTCGCGTACTTGAATTCCCCCGCCGACGCATCGAACCCGGGCGCATCCCTCGGCAGATCGCCTCGAAGGGCCAGTATATTGTCGATTCCACGCGACGCGTAATCCCTGAGAAGGGCGTCCATGGAAGACCTGTCTGCTCCTATGCATGTCAGATGGGACATGACGGTCAGTCCGGTTTCCTCCCGTATCCAACCGAGCGCATTACTTGTCCTGTCCTGTGTGCTCCCGCCGGCGCCGTACGTCACCGAGGCATACAGTGGGTTGAAGCGTGCGAGGTCATGCACGACCTTCATGAATTTCGTCCGGCCTTCGGCCGATTTAGGAGGAAAGAATTCGAAGGAAACCCCTCTTTCTCTTTCCTTGAGTACATCCCTGATTTTCATCGCAGGCCTATCGGGTTATAACGATTTCGCCTGAGACATTTGTCGGCTTTGTCAGACTGTCAACCACTGGACAGTGCGCAACAACCCTCTCCGCGAGTTCCCGGACCTTCTTCTCATCGTCCGGGGTTTCGATCTGAAAGGTATACTTCAGGTCCCTGAAGCCCGCCGCAACGTCGTCGATCATGAAAAGACCCCTGAGGTCCAGGGTTCCCTCGACTTCGACGTTGAGAGAATTTATGGTGAACCCTTCGTGAACGGCGAACTCGTAGAACGCAGCCTCGATGCAGGCGGCAAAGGCTGAAAGCAGAAGTTCGATCGGGTTGGGGGCCTTGTTGCTCCCGCCCGCCGCCTCTCCATAATCGCATTTCACGAGATGTTCTCTCACCCTGGTCTCCGTATAAAGTTTCTCGATATGCCTGGATGAGACCTTGGGCTTGTAGATAGCTGTTTCCGGCCTTTTACTGAAGCACTGCAGCCTGCTTGAAACGATTTCTTTTAGACCTCTTTCACTGTTTTTTCCCACATGAAACCTCCTTTTAGTGCCGTCCCTCGAAAATGGAGCAATAAGAATGCCATGCCCTATTATGACATGCCGCCGGGGGTAGCAGGAACATCCGGCTTAAGCCGCTGTCTCGCCGCAGATGCGGTCGGATACGAACTTGCGGAGATTGCAGGGGGATCTGTTTTGCGATATGGTGTAAAAGAGAGTCTCACTACATTCCAGGGAGGATTATCATGGCAGCGAAAGAATTGTTCGAACAGGCTCAGCGCCTTTTCATAGGAGGCAAGCATAGAGAAAGCATAGAGAAATTTACAGAGGCCCTGAAAGCCGGCTCAGAGCCGGGTATAACGTATCTCAGCCGGGGGGCCGCTTACCTGAAGATGAATGAGCCCGATAAGGCCATCGAAGATTTTACGCGAGGCATCGAGGCAGACCCGGAGAAGGCCAATGCGTATTATTACCGCGGAGCGGCACATATGGCGAAGGACGAATATGAGAAGGCAGTCGCCGATATGAACTGCGCCATCGAACTGAAGCCGGACCACCGTGCGGCGATTTTCGCGCGGGGGATGGCTAAGGTGAGCCTCGGCAGGAAGGAGGAGGGCGCGACAGACATAAAGACCGCTATGACCCAAGCGGAGGCCGCGGTGCAGGGTTTTGCCGACACCTACGGCTGGAGGACCCAGGTCGAAAAGGTGATCGCCGCGCTGGAGGGAGAAAGAAGGCCCGAGACGATGATCCTGAGCGACGAGGAGATGAAGACACTGAAGAAACTGCTCTTGCCTGAAGAAGGCGGAGCGTAGATCGCGGTGAATTCACTGAATCCGCCTGATGCGGATAAATCTCTGCGAACGATGCGTCTATGCGGTGAAATGCATTTTGGTTCCGGCTTTGCCTGGTTACGATGAAGGTGCTTGTCACAGGAGGAACCGGGTTTGTCGGCCGGGGAGTCGTTGACCTTCTTGCCGGGGGGAACCATGCGGTCAGGCTCTTTTCGCGAAAACCTTCCCTCCCCGAAAACCTGGCAGGAGGGAGCGTCGAGTTTTTTCATGGCGACCTTGAAGACTTCTCCTCAGTATCCAGTGCGATGGAAGGGATCGAGGTCTTCTTTCATATAGGGGAGATAAAGAACATCTCAAAGGCCGCGGCGCAGAGAAATATAAGGCTGGTAGAACAGATAACTGATAATCTGGGGAAGAAAGGCGTCAGGCGGTTCGTATTTGTCAGTTCCATCACGGTGGCAGGGATACCGTCTGCTCTGCCTGCTACGGAGGAGACCTCGCCGGATATTATTTTTGACGACCACTACACCTCTTATAAGCGGGAATGCGAAAGGTATATTGCCGGCAACTCGGGGGGTGCTCAGTACGCGGTGATAAGGCCCGCCCCGGTTTACGGTCCGGGCTCCCGCTATCTTGGACGGATAGTGGGTGCGGTAAAGAAGCTGGGTCCTGTGGGCCTGCCGTTCCCCGGCGATGCAAGAAACCTTGCGCCTCTGATTTACGTGAAGGACCTTGCAAAGGCCATTTATCTTTCCGGATTCGCGGATGGGTCCGTGGACCAGATATTCAATATTACCGACGGCGTCCGGCACAGCTGGTTCGATTTCATTTCGACTATTACCGAGTTCTCCGGGAAGAGGCTCAGGATAGTGCCCGTTCCACCCTTTCTGTTTAAATTTCCTTCATTTTTTCTGGACCTGTTTTCGGGTATCTTCGGTTTTGAACTTGATATGCAGCACTATCTCGATTTTTTTTCGAAAAATATTTTTTACGACAATGCAAAGGCAAAAAATCTTCTCGCATGGGAACCCGAATACACTGTCCTCGCGGACGGCGTGAAGGAAATGGTGAGAAGCCTTAGGGGTGATTAAGATTTATGGTCGATGTTCAGGCAAAGATAGATGATTTCCTGATTAAGAGGGCATGGGAGCCCGACACTGCATCCAGGACGAAGCCGCAGGCTTTCCTTATAAGAGCTCTCCGCGTGGTCTCCATACTCTACTGGGGCCTGTTGGATGAGCAGCTCAATCTCAGGGCCATGAGCCTCGTCTATACGACGCTCCTCTCCTTCGTGCCGCTTCTGGCGGTAAGTTTTTCAGTTCTGAAGGCGTTGGGAGCCCAGACCCACCTGGAACTGCTCCTCTATGATTTCCTCGCCCCCCTCGGCCCCAAGGGCGTTGACCTTTCGATGAGTATCATAGGTTTTGTCGAAAACGTGAAAGTGGGAGTTTTGGGTTCGGTGGGGCTCGCCTTTCTTCTCTACACGGTGATATCGAATATCAACAAGATTGAGAGCACACTCAATTTTATATGGGGTGTCAGGAATCCCCGGGGGCTTGCCCAGAGATTCAGCAGTTATCTGAGCGTTATTCTTGTCGGGCCGGTACTTGTTTTTTCGGCCCTCGGACTTACGGCCTCTCTGATGAATTATCATGTCGTGCAGAGGCTGATCGCCATGCAGCCTTTCGGTACGGTCGTATATCTGGCCGGCAAGGTCGTTCCGTATTTATTCGTCTGGGCGGCTTTCACCTTCGTATATGTTTTTCTCCCCAATACGAGCGTCAGGATAAAATCGGCATTCACGGGCGGACTGGTCGCGGCGGTGATGTGGGAAACGGCCGGTTGGATATTCGCCTCATTCATTGCATCATCTACCAAGTATTCCTTCATATATTCCGGTTTTGCCATAGTGATGCTTTTCATGATCTGGTTGTATTTGAACTGGTTAATACTCCTGATCGGCACCAGAGTATCCTTTTACCATCAATATCCGCAGTTCCTGGCGGCCAGCGGAAAGACGTGTCAAATGGGTGAGAGACTGAGGGAGAGGCTTGCCGTTTACATCATGTTTCTTATCGGGTATAATTTTCACCTGGGCCTCGGACACTGGCAGTTCGACAGCCTCGTGAACCGGCTGGGCTATCCGGTGAGTGCCGTGAGGGAAACTATAACTGCACTTGAACGAAAGGGATTACTGGTTCGGGCCGCAGAAGAATCTGCCTATCTTCCCGGGAAAGCCATGGATGCTATTTCGGTGAGGGACGTGCTGGATGTGGTGAGAGAGTCGGGAGAAAAAGTCCCCGTTTGTGCCGAAACAGGATTTTTTTCCGTCCCGGAGGTCGATAAGATCATGACGAGAATTGACGATGCCATCGGGGACTCACTCAAAAAGGAGACGCTGAAGACGCTTGTGCTCTCTGTCGAGACCAGGATTTCTTGAGTATCCTATAGGCGGCATGCTGTCTCAGGCTTCACGCAGTAACTGTCTTACGCCTCCAATAGATCGCGCGCTGCCGGGGCACGAATAAAAAACCGCCCCCGTTTCCCGAAGGCGGTTTTTCTATGCTGTCCCAAAAAAGTCTGTCTCAGGCGGTCAGCCATATCGGACGGCAACAGACAACCAACTAGGTTATCTTTTATTGTTGCCGGCAGCACTGGCAGAACATGCCCCTGCGACTACCGTAGCCGTATTGCTTGCGTCAACCAAACTTGCGGCGGCGCCGATCGGCTCACTCCCCGGACAGGAGTCACCGGCCCCCGGCTTCACCGAGCCGATCCACCCGTATGCAAGATGCCAGGTAACCCATAAGGTTTCTCCTTCTCCGACGTTTATCGTGCACGGCCCGGCTGGTCCGCATGGAGTACCGTCATTATTTACCATATTAAATGAATCGACGTCCTGGGTGAAGCCGGACGTGTCGAAGGTATAAGCATGCAGCGCATTCGCTCCCTGAGGGACAAGATTCAGCAGGCCGCTCAATTGGATCTGCACGTCGACGGCAGGGCCATCGTTCGTCCAGATATAATTGTAATAAAACTGGCCCGGATTCGTCGCAACGATTGTACCGTTCTTTTTGTCGATAAGCATAAACGTTCCGCCGCTATCGGTCGATACCAGCGCCCCCTGGCAGTCGACGAGGAAATCGCCGCTGGAGTCGGTGAAAAAGCAGGTCGGACCAGACGGGTCGTCGCATTCATTTACGTGAATCTTTACCTGGATGCTGTTAGGATTGCCTGCGGTAACCTCGTTATTTGGATAGGTAATATTTATGTTGAGCGTGTAGTCTCCCGGTGCCAGTGAACCGCTGGCAATGCTGATATTCTTTGTCACGGTAGTCCCATCATCTGCGAGAGTGAAATTGGCCGGAAGGCTGGTGGCTGTGCCACTCAGTTCCGTGCTGCCGCTCTTGGTGAATCCGATTGTGTAGGAATCTCCAGCTGTGTTCATGTTGCTGACCATAAGCTCCACGTGCAGCGTATCACTGAATGAACTATTGCAGGTTAGCGTATAGGCGTAAACCCAGTTGGACCCAATTTCGTCCGGATTATTGCCATTGCCGCTGGTTTTTGCCGTTACTGTGAGGGCATCCTTAGGCGACGGCGGCACCGCCATCGAAGGCTGGACAAAAAGTGCGATCGTTGCGGCCGCGATACACATAAGCATCATAATAAATCTGCTCTTACTCATTTTATTTCCCCCCTGTTTGCCTGTTTAGAGTTATCTTCCAATACCGGCTATGGCCGGCTCCCCCTTCCACCTTATATGAGATATCTCACCCCCACTCTGTAATATCTACTGGACGGTTTCACCCACAATACCTCGGCGAGCACCGGCAGGGTTATGCCAAAGTCCCTGAAAGGAAGGGAAAGCCTCACGACCTCCCTCTCGCCGAGCGCATGGTAAGTACTGAAGCCGAGCCCCCCCTGGCTGATATTCAGGCAATGTGCGCGGTAATGCGCAGGCCGGACCTTTTTTGGCCCCATGGCCATCGTTTCGAACCTGATTTTTTCGGGATAGAGATGACGGCTGTTCACTCTGGTGTTCGATGTCATGGTTTGCTCCTCCGATAGTTTCAGCCTACTCTTCTGCTCTCTTGAAAACAATCCCACGAAAGTGGGATTTTCGCCTCCCCTTCGCTTTTTTTTACGATTTAAAAGAGATAGAATGAGTGCTATGGATCAGATAGCAGACATCATAAGGCGCAGGTCGGCGCCCGGGATCCTGATCTTTGACCTGGGCGGCACCCTGAAGTTCTCCAATAAAGAGGCCTCAGAGCTCATGGCCTCCCTTCCGGACCTGTGCGAAACGGTCTGGACGCTCTGTTGTCAGGAAAGGAGCGGTGGCGATTCTTCGGAAGGAGGTGAAGGAGATCGTCGGCTAGCGACAGTCTATCGGAGCGATCGCTTCCCGCCATTTGCCATCAGGGTCTTCCCGGTCGGAGAGGCCGGCAGCAGCGAAGCAGGCCACCTGATGGTCCTTCTCGAAAAGGTCGCCGAAAAGCGTACCCTGGACCTCGAAAAGGCGAAGACCAGGTACAATCTGTCAAAGAGGGAACTGGAAGTGCTCGTCCTCATCAGCAGGGGGCTGACCTGCAGGGAGACTTCAGAGAGGCTCTTCATAAGTGAGCAGACGGCAAAGGACCACGTCAGGCATATTATGAGAAAAGTGGGCGTTAATTCAAGAGGTGCTCTATTTTCAGCTCTCCAATGATTCAGTGCCTACACGGCATGAAAGCTCCTCAAACAGGAGGGAATGATTTTATGATCTTTCCAGCATACCGATATTCCAATCGAGAGAAAAAGCCTGCTTCCCGGCAGGCAAGGAGGATTCAATGACAAAAGCTGTACCGGAAGGATTTCAGAGCGTCACCCCGATGTTGACGCTCGTGCGTAAGGCGATTGAATTCTGCAAACAGGCCCCAGGCTCCGCAGGGCGTTTCATCATGCCGGGGCCCGACGGGAAAGGGGTTATGCATGCCGGGCTGCTTACAGGCGACTCGATAATAATAACTGGTGGTATGACATGAAAATAAGAAAAATCGGAATCGTCGGATCGGGCAATATAGGGGGGACTCTTGGAATTCTGCTTGGAAAGGCAGGACTCGATATTTGCTATAGCTCAAGACATCCTGAAACACTGAAATCCCTTGTCAAAAACACCGGGCCTAAAGCCCGGGCCGGGAACGTTGCCGAGGCAATCGCTTTTGGAGATGTGATCATTTTGTCCATGCCGATGAAGGCTTTCACGGAGCTGAGCGCTGAAACGAAAGACGCCCTGAAGGGGAAGATCGTTATTGATACGTCGAATCCTTATCCGGAAAGAGATGGGGTGATCGCAGAAGAGGCAAGAAGTGAACCTGGTGGAACCGGCAGTTTCGTGTCTCGTCTCCTGCCTGGTGCAAGAGTAGTAAGGGCATTCAATACAGTCTATTTTGAAGACCTCGGAAAGACGACAAACAAAGACGGTGAAAAAATCGGAATTCCGATAGCCGGTGACGATCAGGAGGGACTGGAAGCTGCCGTCGAGCTTGTCGAGCGTGCGGGTCTTGATCCTGTGGTGGTGGGAGGCCTGAGCAGATCAAAAATGTTCGACGTCGGGACAGTCGTTTATGCGACGAGTGCCTCGGCAAGAGAAATCAAACAAAAATTGAACTTAGGATAGAGAAGCGGAAGAGGGCCGGTAACGTAACCGGGCATGGACCGCGCTGCGCAGATGCCGGGAGCCGTGGAGAGGCGGCCCCGGCGGCTCTTGGCCGTCCGGGGCCGGATGATTTATATATTTAGTGCAGGTTATCTGACGGCAAGTATTGGGCAGGAGGCGTTCATGATGACTCTTTCCGTCGTGCTTCCCATGATAGCCTTGTTGACCCCGGTCCATCCGTAGGTCCCCATCACTATAAGATCGCTCTTCAGTCTGTCGGCCGCTTTCGCGATCTGTTCGGCGGCCGTACCTTCCTGGATCTCGGTCTTGATCTGGACGCCCTCGTCCGATGCGATCTTCTTTGCCGCGTCTACGACATTGTCCGCTTCCCGCATGAGGCTTTTCTTGATCGAATCGGTCCGGAAGAACCCTAACATCTCCTCATAACGGGGAATTACATAAAGGACCGTTATATCACTGCGGCCTGCCTTGGACAGTTGACAGGCCTTCTTCAACGCGTTCTTGCTGTGATCTGAGCCGTCGAAAGCGAGAAGGATGGAAGAATAGACCCCCGTGCATTCAGTGCACGGTTTTTTTACCACAAGCACGTCGCATGGAGAGTGGACAATCACCGAGGAGGTGACGCTGCCCATGAAAAGCCTTTTCAGTCCCCTTCTGCCGTAAGTCCCCATTGCGATGAGGTCGGCCTTCTTCTCCCTGGCGATATTGGTTATGATGTCGGGCGGTTCGCCTTCGCAGACGAGCACGTCGGCCTCGATTCCAAATTCGGAGACGACCATCTCCTTTGTCTGATAGCAGACGTTCTTCCCGAATTCGAGCCGTTTGGCCAGCTGTTCCGGGGCGTGGCCGAAGTCCTCTTCGTCGAAGTATACTGCATGCACCAGAAGGAATTTGCCTCCGTGCATCTTTACCCAATTGGAGACCTCGATGACAGCGGCCCTGCTGTATTCAGTATTGTCGAAACCTATCACTATGTTTTCATACATGATCAGTGTCCCCCCCCGCCTTTTCTGAATATAAGACCTACACCGAAGCCGGCGCCAAGTGCGGCGAGTACGGATATGAACCCGTAAAAGGCGCCGTTGTTCTTGGCCATTCCGGCCAGACTTTTGACGATGCCGACCTGCTGTACCACCACTTTAGCCTGGGCCTGTTCAACGACTTTCTTGTCCTTTACCGCGTAAACGGTTACGAGGTAATCACCCGGTGCGGCCTGATAGGGCCAGTCCATCTTGATATAGTAGTTCTGCTTGCCGTCCTTTTCTGTCAGGGAGATCTTTCCTGCAGCCACCGAATAGACCTTGGAGGCTTCCTTGTATTTCAGGAATTCACTGAACCATATTTCCTTCTCGGCAGGGCTTTTCAGGGGCGTGATTTCGCTTTTTTCGGCCAGCGCTTTATAGCCCAGGCCGTACTTGAGCTGCTCCTCCGGCGGCAGCATATCATCGATCTTCTTCGTGCTCTCAAGGAAGTAGACTGACGGCACATGCTCGAATTTCAAGGTCCCGACATTCATCCAAAGCACCCCGACCCTGCCTTTCTGTCGCAGGCTGTGATGGCCGCCTTCGGATGTTATTTTTATGACCAGGTCCGTGCCCGGGTCTGATACTCCCCGTATACTTACCGAACTGCCGTGGTAGAGAAAATCCACGTTGATGTGGTCGTGGTTCCCTGCCGTTGTCAACTGCGCGGACAGTTCCCCCCGGGATATTGACAAGAGGCCGCCGCTGATGACAACGGCCATGAGCGCCACCTGCAAGGCATAGCGGAATCTGTTCATATTAGTGTCCTCCCGCCTGGCCGAGGAGTAAAGACGGCGTGATTGTGAGATCGAAGACCATTTTTACGGTAACAACGAGCACGATGCCCGCCAGGATTATCTTCAACTGATCGCCCTTGAGCTTTCTGCCGAAGACGGTGCCGATCTGGGCACCGACAGTCGAGCCGATGAGGAGAAGCACGGCGAGTATGAAATCCACTGTGTGGTTGGTGTATGCCTGAAGGAAAGTCACTTCTATGCAATTGAATAGTATCTGGAAGAGACTTGTGCCGACTACGACATGCATGGGCATCCTGAGGATATAGACCATTACCGGTACCATGAGAAAACCTCCGCCGACTCCCATGACGGCGGCCAATATTCCGACAAAGCCGCCGAATACTATCGGGACGAGGGCCGAATGCGTCACGCCCGACTTCTCGAAACGGGTCTGGAAGGGAAGGGAGTTCAGAAACTTTCCGAAGGCCGATTCCTTTTTCGGTTTCACATCCTCCGTCTTCTTTTTCTTCATGCTCTGAAGGCTCTCAATGAACATGTAGCCGCCGACGGTTCCGAGCATGAGGACGTAGGTTATCTTGATGACGAAGTCGGCGTTTCCCATCGCCCTCAGAATCTTGATCCCCTGGACCCCCACGAGGCCGCCGACAAAGCCGCCGGCCAGAAGAAGGAGCCCCATTTTGAAATCCACGTTTCCTATCTTCCAGTGGGCATATGTGCCCGACGTGGAAGCCGCCACTATCTGGTTCGAGTCGGTAGCAGCCGCTACGGTCGAAGGGATACCGAACATGATCAAAAGCGGAGTGAGAAGAAAACCCCCTCCCACTCCGAACAAGCCTGAGAGAAGCCCTACCGCCAACCCCAGTCCTACCGGAATCAAAATGTTCATACTGGTTAATGCTACAGGTAAATAAAGATACATCCAGCCCTCCTCTTTCTCCTTTTTATATTCAGGCAGTGCCTGCCTGTTTGGCCATTGTAACGATCGGCCTTGATGCTGTTTTGACCAGCTTGTTAAGTGTCTTTGAGGTAATGTCAGCGTCGTTGGTGATGCCCGGACTCAGCAATACCACGTCGATCCTGGTATTCTGCCGGAGGATATTTCTTATGGCCGTAACTGCGTCCGCTGCGGCCGTGCTGATATCCACGGAAACACCTGCTTCTCTGCATTTTTCTTTTATGAGGGAAAGCTTATTTTCGAAACTCTTCCGCGATTTGCTGTAATCCTCCCTGATCTGTTCTCCTGCCGTCTTCTGCTTTTTCGATTCGTCCGGGATTTCTCCTTTCGTCATATCTTCAAAGTTTTCGATCACCGCTCCTTTATAGACCATCAATATCCGGATGCTGTCTCCCATTGCCTTGGTGAGGTCAACGGCATAGGAGAGCCCTTCATCGAAATTATCGTCGTTGTAAGTTACGAATAAAAGCTCTTTTCCCTTCACCCTTAATCCTTCCCCCGGATCTGCCGCGCATCGCCATATTGAATATATTTCGGTTCGACAAAGAGGGGGGCAGTTCTCCCGGTTATCAATAGGGGGCTCCAGTCTGCTGACTGCACCAGTCTCAATCCTTGATTCAGGACGTCCCCCGCTCCGTTTAAGGCGCCAAGAATATTTCTGCCGCATATCATATCTTCATTTCCTTGCCGTTGCGATTTTAGACACACCATAGAAAAGCAAGGAGGATGCCAGAACGTAACAGACTGATTTATAAGGGAAAAGATTGTAAATATAGGCGATATACTGTTTCAGAAATAAACAGCATTGAACAGTTCAAGTTACTCGCTTCGGCGCTGATGCCCCGCGCAAGTTGCTTCAGCTCTCAAATGTCCCCTCTTTATGAGAATGAAACAGCTTTTGGGGAAAGGCCTTTTTGGCGGTCGGCGGTATCTCTTATTGTTTCAGTTTGAAACATTTCGGGTAGGAATAGATTCTCCCACAAAAAGGAGGTTCTTTATCCGAGGCAATCAGATCCCTGAATTTCATGGAGCCGCCCCGTCATAGGATTGTGACCGGTATTTCATTGTTCCTTGAGAATTCTCCAGAGGCTTGTTCTCGATATGCCCAGGAGCTCTGCCGCCTTGCTCTTGTTGCCGCCGAACATATCGACGACCTTTTGGGCGTATTTCTTGTTGACCTCATCCAGTGTCTTAATCGGGCCGGGTTCTATTGTCTCAATATGAAAAATCGTGAGGCTTTCGGGAAGGCTTTCCGGATTGATAAGCGTGTCCTTCTCCAGTATAATCGCCCTCTCGATGATATTTTCGAGTTCGCGTACGTTTCCGGGAAAACTGTAGTGAAGGAGTATATCTTTAGCCTGTCCGGTAAAGCCGGTTATTTTCTTGTTCGTCTTGGGCAGGTGCTTCTGCAGAAGATAGATACTCAGAGGTTCTATGTCATCTTTCCGGTCCCGCAAAGGGGGGATAAATATCTCCATCACATTGAGTCTGTAATAGAGGTCCTCTCTCAGCCTGCCTTCGGCGAGTATATTTCCCACGTGCTGGTTCGTAGCCGCGATAAACCTCACATCGACCTTTATGGGTCTTGTTCCCCCGACTCGGAAAAATTCCCTTTCCTCAATAGCCTTGAGAAGCTTGGCCTGCAGATTAGGCGACATCTCTGCGATTTCGTCAAGGAAAAGCGTACCGGTGTCAGCTATTTCCAGAAGCCCCTGTTTTGTCCGCATCGCCCCGGTGAAAGCGCCTTTTTCGTGTCCGAAAAGTTCGCTTGCGAGAAGTTCCTCCGTCAGGGTGGCGCAGTTGATCGAAAGGAAAGGCATGTCCTGCCTTCTGCTCGTGAAATGAATAATCTTGGCCAGAAGACTTTTGCCGACTCCGCTTTCTCCGGTTAAAAGCACACTGCAGTCGGAGTCCCTGATACTTTCGATGATGTTCAGTATCTTTTGCATACTCTTGCTCTTCACTACAACGGAGACATTTCTGTCCCTGTCCAGGTAGGCCCGCAGCGCCGCGTTTTCCTTCTTCAAGACCTTCTTTTCGCGGATATTCCGGACCTTGAGGATAAGCTCGTCAAGATCGAAGGGTTTTGTAATATATTCGTAGGCCCCTTTCTTCATTGCCTCAACCGCGGAGCCGATGCTGCCGAATCCCGTGATCACCAGTACTTCGATTTCAGGGTTCTTTTCTTTGGCCTTGTCCAGCAGTTCTATGCCGTTTATCTCGGGCATTTTTATATCCGTTACAAGTACGTCGAAATGGTCGCGGGAGATCTTCTCCAGGGCTTCCCGGCCGTTCTTCGCTCCTACAACGTCGTACCCTTCCTTCGTCAGGGTGTTAACAAGGTGTTTCAGAGTTATTTCCTCGTCCTCTGCAATGAGCACCTTAAGACTCATGTATGATCTCCCCGGGAGGCAGGGTAATGTTGAAAGAGGTCCCTTGTCCCTCCCTGCTTTCGACTTTGATGGAGCCCCCGTGCCTGGTTACTATGTTGAATACGATCGCAAGGCCGAGGCCGGTGCCTTTGTCTTTTGTAGTATAGAACGGCTCGAATACCTTTTCCACGGCCTCCGGAGACATCCCCCTGCCGTTGTCTGAAACCGTTATGCCGACTTCTCCCTCCCGCTCGCGCACGGTGACTTTGAGTTTGCCCCGTCCCGGCATGGCATCGATTGCGTTGCTGAAAAGATTAATGAAAACTCTCTCCAGCTGTTCAGGGTCGGCGTTGACGACCACGCCTGCAGGATCGTCGAGGCTGAATTCCATTTCTCCCGTCTCTGCAGTGACCGCGGCAAGTTTATAGGCCCTCATGAGGAGATCGTCGAGCTCTATTTCCTCGCGTTGCGGTTCTCTCCCCCGCGCGAATTCGAGCAGGTCTCCTACGATCCTTTTTACTCGTATAGTCTGGCCCACAATATCTTCTACAATCTCCTTTACCTGGGGAGAGCGTGCGTTCCCGGCCTCTTTTTCGAGTATCTGGGCCGATATGTAGATATTATTGAGAGGGTTGTTCAATTCGTGGGCGACCCCTGAGGCAAGGGTCCCGATGGAGGCGAGTTTTCTGCTGCGGAGCAATTCTTCGTTTTTCTTCTTCTGCAGTTCCTCTTCCCGCAACAGGAGGTCACGCTCCATCGCATTGAAAGCGGTGATCAGTACGCCCACTTCGTCGTGCTTTTCAGGGACCGTGAGAGAAGCGAAGTTGCCCTGCCCCGTCTTCCTGACGGCCTCAGTCAATATCCTGAGCCTGTTTACCACGCTGTGGCTTATAAGAAAGAGAGTGACGAGTCCGACAACGAAGAAGAGGGGGAGAAGCACCAGGGTAGCTGTCTGCAGTACAGCTATGGCGTGTTCCAGCTTTTCCCTTGCGGACGTGTCCAGTTCCTTTGAAATGTCGAGGATCTCCTCTCCGTTCTTCCGGAGCTCAATTATGTCTCGGTTGATTTCGTGGAGATGCATTATGATCCCGGCGTCGGCAGGAACGGAGAACAATTTTTCGAGCAGCCGGGCGTTAACCATGGGCCGCTCAAGAAAGGTCGATTCGATGAGAGGGGAAAAAAGCGCCTGCCGGGGGTGGGAACGCTTGAGGTCATTGAATTCCCTGTGGAACTCCGCCGCATAATTTTCGATCCTGTCAAGCCGTCCTTCGTATTCTCCTATGATAGCCTTTAATTTTTGCAATTCGCCCCGGCTGTCGACAGGACTCCCCTCCCGGATGACGCCCGCGAGATCCTTTAGATAGACGCGCACACTCCGGATCTCTTTCTCCTCCTGGTAGAGAAAATAGTTTTTTTCATGCCTCCTGAATTGGAGCGATTTGCTCCTCACCGTGTCTGAAAGTTCCATGTAGCGGACTACCTTTCTTATTTCTATGAAATTCACATATGAGGCGAAGGCCAGGATGACGATGATAACAGAACTTATGAGGAAGCTGAGGATAATATTTTTCTTAAGAGACATAGGCTTATATTATCGCCTATGGAGGAGAAAAAGGGGAGGGGAAATGCCCGTCCGCGGAAGACAGGGTCTTAGCGGTTTTAGGCGGAAGACCTTTCAGATTCGGGATCCCGTTTTTTTTGCCCCGTTCAGGGGGAAAATAGGGACTCTCCGGTTTTTAAAAGCAGGGGCTGTTTATGGTATATTTAACAATGACTTCTTTATTGGTCCTGCCGCCGAGACAGTGGAGAACATACTGATTTTGGTGTCTTTTCCAACGGCCTGCTCTTTTGTCCCGGCAGACGCTTTGTCGGGGAGATGAACCTTCCCGGGTACGGAATGTCCGCGATCCCCTGAAATTCAGTTATGCGAAAGAATATTCTATACGAGATAGAGGGATGGGTCCGTGAAGGGGCTGGGGGGCTCATTCTTGCCGACAGGTATACGCGTGCGATAGATCTGTTCCTCAAGGATATCTTCGAGTCCGTAAACAGGGGAACAGACACGGTGCTTCTCGCCGTCGGCGGTTACGGACGGGGAGAACTGGCCCCTTTCTCCGATATAGACATCATGTTTCTCGCTCCCAACAGGCACGATACCGAAAAGGTTGAAGCCGTTCTGTATAAACTCTGGGATACCGGGCTCGACATAAGCCATTCATTCAGGACGCCGGGCGAATGTGTAGAAGAGGCATTCAGGGACGTAAAAACGAGGACGTCCCTGCTCGAAGCGCGGTATATCGCCGGTGACCGGAAGCTTTACCGGGTCTTCAGAGAAAAAGTTTACCCTGTCATAACCGGCAAGAGACGCAAGGAATTCGTACGGGACAAGCTGAGGGAAATGGAGAAGAGACACCTGGATTCCGGCGAGTCCCTTTACCTCCTGGAACCACACCTCAAAGAAGGGGAGGGCGGGCTCAGGGATATTCATACGGCATACTGGCTTTCAAAGGTGGCGCTGAAAGTGGAGGACTTTCGGGGATTCCTGGGGCTTCTCGATGACTACGAGTCACGGCGTCTTTCAGGCGCCCTTGATTTCCTGCTTCGGGTCAGGTATTGTCTCCATCTCGAAAGCGGGAGAAAGAATGATGTCCTTTCCTTCGAATACCAGAGAAACGTCGCTGCCTTTCTGGGATTCCGTGACTCGCAGAAATTCAGGGCATACGAAAGACTTCTTCGCTACTACTATCTGAAGAGCAAGATTGTCAAGGAATTGACGAAGAAGGTCATGGTCATGTGCAGCAGGCCCTATGTGCGGGTGAGAAGGGATTTTCTGGTCAGAAAGGTCTCCGGGGGGTTTGCCGTATCGGGAGGCGTGCTGATATCGACCCGGGGTCATCTTGCGGGTCTGAGTCCCCGCGAAATCATGGAGAGTTTTTACCTGCATGCAAAAACGGGCAGGAGCTTCAGCGGGGCGCTGAGGGAGAAGATCGGATCGAGCCTTGTCAGAATAAACGGTGCGACGAGAAGCTCCCCGGAGGTGGTCCGCCTTTTTCTTGAGATACTTAAGAGCGAACGGGTGTATGAGACCCTGGCCGAGATGAACGAAACGGGCGTCCTCGGCAGGTTTCTGCCCGAATTCGGGACACTCAGGCTGCTCGTTGTGCGCGAGCCTTACCACATGTATACGGTAGACGAGCATACCCTCATGGCGATCAGGCATCTTGAGGAACTCCGGAATACGAAATATGGGAGGCTCGAAGATCTCCGCATCATAATTAACGATATGGAAAACGTCGACATCCTGTTCATGGTCCTCCTGTTCCACGATATCGGAAAGGGCGCCGGCCGGCACCATGAAGAGGAGGGGTATAAGCGGCTGAAGAATGTTATGGAAAGATTCAACCTCGACGTGAAAAAGAGGACCAGGATAGAATTTCTTGTCAAGAACCATGTTCTTATGGCGAGGATCGCATTGACAAGGGAGGCGAGTGACCCCGGTGTAATTGCAGCGTTTGCCGACGCGGTGGGTGACGCCGAGAATCTCCGGGCGATATATTTGATTACATACGCCGATATGTCGGCCGTAAATCCGGGCTTCTGGAATTCCTGGAAGGCATATCTCCTGAGAGAATTGTACGACCACACGATCGAATATCTGGCCGGTATAAAGGAAGACAGGTCGGAGTATATATACCGCCTTCACCGCAATCACCCCGGAATTGAAGCGGAGGCCCTCGCCTCTTTCGTCGGCGGTATGCCGGAACGGTATCTGCTCTCAACACCCGGCGACAGGATAATCCCGGACTATGCACTGGCCCAGGAGGTGAAGCAGACGGGTTTCGCCATGCGAATAGACAGCGGTTCCGAAGGGGTTGTGGAGCTCGCCGTCAGTGCCGAGGACTGCCCCGGGCTCTTCTCAAAGATTGTGGGTCTGCTTTCTGCAAAAGGGGTTAACATAGTCAGCGGACGAATATTTACCGGGAACAACGGAGTCGTCATAGACAAGATATCGGTTTCCAACTGGAAGGATCTCTGGTGGGACGGCTTCGAGGACGAGGTTGAGGAAGGCCTGAGGGCCGCCATAGTCGGCGGAAGGCCCATCTCAGTCACACGCAGGAGTGCGGCAGCTGTATGTCCTTTCGATATTTTCATAGAGCTGGACAACGAGGCGTCGGAGGAATTTAGTCTCCTGGAAATTTTTTCTCCCGACAGGCTTGGCCTCTTATATGACGTATCGAGCGTCATGTTTAAACTTGGGATTGATATTGTCTCTGCCCGGATTAATACTGAAACGGGCCTTGCTCAAGACGTTTTCTATATCCAGTCGGAAAAAGATAAAATCGGACTGAAGACCGCCCAGGACCTACTGGCCGATTTGTGGTCTGTGCTGAAAATATGAAGAAACGGGTATTGCTTGTTTTTATTGCGGTGTTCGTCGTTGTGGCTGCATTTTTTCTCCGGGGGCAGTACATTTCAAATCTCCTGAAGGGGTTGATGCTTCCGGAAATCGAAGCGGCTACCGGGACGACTGCGGGGGTTCGCAAGGTGTATATCAATCTCTTTCCCCTGTATGTTGAAGCGGACGGCCTGACGATGGCCGACCCTAAAGGCGGTCGGATACTGTCGCTTAAGAAGGCCAAGGCTTATATCGAACTTTTGGGATTTCTGGGAAGGCGCGTGGAAATTCGAAGGCTGGTGATAAGAGATCCGGAGATTACCACGGACAGAGCTCACGTCAGAGAGATTATTGACAAGATACGTGCATACGAGGCGCAGAAGAAACCGGGCGCGTTTAAGGTGGCTGTTCTTGCGTTGGAAATACAGAATGCAAATGCAGGCTTCCGTGATGAAGAGAGCGGCTCGACGACCGAAGCCGGCGGCCTTAGCGGGGAGATGATCTTCGGCAAGACCGACCGCATAAGGGCGTCTGTCCGTAAGATCAGTGTCAGGAAGGACGGTTGGCCCGAGGTCGCCGGAAGTGCGGACGTCCTACTGTCCCTGAGCAGGAACAAAATCAGAATAAGTCGGTTTAAGTTCAATTCCCTGGGTTCCACTATAAGAAGTTCAGGAGAATATGCGGAAGGGAGGGGACGCGTTGATACGGATGTAAACCTCCTGTTTTCATCTGTCAAGAAGCTCTTCAGCCTTAACAGGGAAGGCTCCGGCAAGATAAAGGCGAGCGGGACCGTGGCTTTCGGGGGCGGGGACGTCTCTGTTGACCTTAATCTGGACGGTAACTTCTATATCCAGACTCTGATGGAACTGCTGAAGGTGAAGGAAAAGATAGAGGGACTTGTGGATATCAGGGGCAGGGTTGAAGGGCCGCTTAAACATATTAGAGGGACCGGAATTGTGACCCTGAAGAACGGGAACCTGTTCAACGTCTCTATAGATTCCCTGACCAGCAAGGTATCATACGCGGACGGTGTAATGAAATTTACCGACGGTTCAGGCAGGATCTATAACGGCACGGCAAAAGTGTCGGCATCAATACGCCTTCCTGTCGTGAACTATTATACGGTGGCAGTCGAATTTTCGGGCATAGGAAGCAAGCAGGTCTTTAAACTGATAGGGTGGGATCCCGGAATACAGCCGGGAAAAGTAAACGGTACTCTGGTGACCGAGGGTGCTACTTTTAATCCCGAGGGGCATTTCGAATACAAAAGTGCCGGTGACGGAAAGAACATGCTGGGAAGGATAAGCGGGATCACGGGAAGGTATGCGATGCGGGATAAGGTCCTTTCCCTGGATGACCTGAAACTGGGTACGGGCCTCTCCGTGATTTCGGCGAGGGGTTTGGCCGATATAAGAAACAGGACGCTGAATTTCGACGGAAGACTGGCGTCGTCAGACATAACGGATCTGACTCTCCCCTATTACCGTCTCCTTACAGGAAGCGGAGAGTTTGCAGGAAATGTGACCGGCACGTTCGATGATCCTGTCATAAAGGGACATGCGAAGATAAGAAAGCCGGTCATCAAGGGATATGAAGCGGATGTCCTGGACGCAGATTTCACTTATGCCAAGAACCTCCTGAATGTCGATGCAATGACCGTGAGGACCGCCGCCGGGTCTCTGGATTTAAAGGGACGCGTCTTTTTCACCGGTGCGAGAGAACTCTTCGATCTTGCCGGAGCCGAATACAGTTTAACCTCGGTTGTCAGGAATGCAAGCCTCGGACAGTTCGTTAAGATCTTTTACCCGGGGTTCAAGGGAACCGGCGGGCTGAGTGCAGACATCAAGATTACGGGGAAGGCTGCCAGTCCCGTTATCTCGGGGGAAGGAACGGTCAGGCATGCCGGAATTTACGGTGTACAGGCGGATTCTGTCTCTTTTAACTGGGATTATGCCGGCAGGCAGATGCGCTTTGAAAACATGAAGATCAAACAGGGCGGATCGATGCTTACAATGAACGGCAGAATGGACGACCTTGGCAACTTTTCTTACGAGGCATCTTCGGACAAAATACTGCTGAGCGACGTTCTGAGCAAAGACATAAAAGATATAAAGGGGGACGTTGTTTTCAACCTCAGGACGGAAGGACATGGCACACTCGACAGCCCCGTCATCTCCATGGATGCCGGCATAATCGGAGGATTTCTGAAAGGCAAGCCTGTCGGAAACGGCGTCATTTCGGCCCGCATACAGGACGGGAAGATTTCGTTGCGGGCGACGATGTTGAACAGGAAGATACTCGTTACCGCCAGCGGAAGACTGGAGAAGGAATTGCCGTGGGACGCCTCCGTGGAGATACAGCCTGGAAGGTATGATTCCCTTCTCGGAGCTTTTCTGAAAGACGTCCCCGAGGACCTCGTATTGAATCTCAGCGGCGCCGCTTCATTGCACGGCGACAGGTCGCATATCTCCGCGTCTGCTGTCGTGAAACAGATAAACCTTTCGATGTACGGACGCAGTTTCACGGGCGAAAAAGATATTTCGCTCCGGCTGAATGACCGGAATCTGGAGATGAAAGACATTGCCCTCAGAAGCGGCAACACTTCACTGTCCATAGATGGCAATGTGGTTTTGGGAAGGCAGTACAATGTCGTTCTTGAGGGCAGCTCGGATCTCGCGCCGTTCAAGAGCCTTTCGAGTAAAATAGGTCTCCTGAAAGGCAATGCGGAGTTTGTCCTTTCAGTTACAGGCGGATGGGATACGCCGCAGATCAATGGCGGGGTCACTATAGCAGACGGTTCATTTGCCATGAAGGAATATCCTTACCGTTTCAGTTCTGTGAACGGATATGTTTATATGGATAATGACAGGATAGTACTGCAAAGACTCTCCGGAAAGGTGGGGGGCGGGGACGCGGTATTGTCCGGCGTAATGTACCTGAAGAGATTTTCTGTCAGTCGGTTTTATGTCGAAGCCGGATTGGACAATGTCAACATGTCGGTATCGAACGGCTTTACTGTGAATTTCGGGGGAAAGCTGTTGTTGAACGGTACCCGGACTTCGCGAACGCTCTCCGGGGACATTAATATCAATCGTGCGCGGTACAGGGAGAGGGTTGAGTGGAAAAGCTGGCTTTTAAAAACGAAGAGCCAGGAGACATACAAAACTGAAATATCAGACATAGAAAAGACGGAGCTTAACATAAGGGTAACAGGAAAGGACAGTATAAGGCTCGACAATAATGTTGCTCGGGCGGATGTCAGCGCCGACGTGATCATCAGGGGCACAATCTACCGTCCGGTCCTTCTTGGAAGGATCGAGAGCAAGGAGGGTACGGTATACTTCCGTAACAACGAGTTCAGGATCACGCATGCGAGCGCCGATTTTTCGGGCACGGAAAGACTGAACCCTTTTTTGTCGATAGCGGCGGAGACGGAAGTAAGCGGGTATAAGATCAAAATGAACCTGGAAGGGCAGTTGGACCGCTTTAATGTGTCCCTCTCCTCGGAGGACACTTCGCTGAAGGATATGGATATAATCGCGCTTCTTGCGGTCGGTCAAACGGAGGGAGAACTGAAGGGGCTGGAGGGCGGCATCGGCGCAAGTGAGGCCACATCCTTTGTGACGGGGAAACTGCAGGACGTGTTCGAGGAGCGGATGAAGACCATTACCGGCTTCGACAGGTTCCAGATAGACCCTTATGTCTCCAAGAACACGGGGACCATAGAACCGAGGGTGACCGTCTCAAAACGGTTGCTTGGAGACAAGATGTTCGTCACTTATGCGTCTCCCGTGGGGTCTTCAGAAGAGCAGATAGTAAAACTCGAGTATTTTGTCAGCAGGAAGGTCTCCCTGATCGGGGTGAGGGATGAGAGGGGGATTGTGGGCGGGGATGTCCGCTTCAGGTTCGAATTCAAGTAGCGTCTGTTCGTAAAGACTGCCTGAATCACTGGCAGAGTCTGTATAATGTAAGGCAGGGTTTTTGCGGACAGTTGCCCGCGCTGCTCGAAGCCTGATTAATGTGAGTCTTGCGAAAGGTATCGCATTGAAATATACGTATACGTTTCTGGTGATAATCTGTTCAGTTTTTTTTATTGTGCGCCCCTCTCCGTGCATAGCCGTTACCGCCGGCAGGGTCGAGATAAAGGGGCTTCATTCCTTCGGGGAAAAGGAATTTCTCGATGTGTTCGGCATCAGACGGGGAAGTGAGATCGACAGGGAGATAGTCAGCAGAGCCATAAAGACCGCTTTCCTCAAAGGAGTTTTCGAAGATATCCAGGTGGAGGTCCCCGACGGGGAGAACCCCACAGTCGAAGTGAGGGTCAGGGAGAGGGATTTTATTCGCGATATAGACATCCGGGGCGAATACAGACTCTCAAAAAAAATTATAAGAGCCCTTTTTCCTTTAAAAGAAGGTCAAGTCATGAGGTATGATCTGCTTCAGGCCGGAACGGAAGAACTTCGGATGAGGATCGGGACTTACGGGTTTCCGGAAGCTACGGTAAGAGCAGAAGTCGTGAAAACGGGGCTGCCTTACAGGGTTGACTTAAGATTGACTGTGGACACGGGGAAGCCGCTTACAGTCAAAAAGATAGTTGTCAATATCGCTCTTTCCCGGGGAGACCTGGGAAGTCTGACAAAGGATGTCGCGGGTGTGATGGGCCTGTCCGCCGGCGATATCTACAGGAGAGTAAAGGTTGAAGATGACCTGGAGAGAATAAGGGCTTTCCTCAAGAAACGAGGGTACTATAAGCCCGTGGTGGGGCCCTATTCTTACGAAGATGGTACCCTGAAGATCGACGTTGAGCCGGGAAAACTGCTGGAACTGAGTTTCCAGGGGAACAGTGCCATTTCCAGCAGTTCTCTTATAAAGGAACTGCCTTTCTTCGAACTCGGGGACGTGGGGGACGAAGTGGTCGGAGAAGCCATTGACCGTATAGTCTCCCTTTACCACAAGGAAGGGTATCCTTTTGCCCGGGTTGCTCCCGTCATCACTTCCGATGAACGGCATATAAAGATAGCCTTTTCCATTTCCGAAGGAGAAAAAATCAAAGTGGAGTCGTTGGTTTTCCGTCATGCAGGCCTGCCGCAGAAAAGGCTCCTGGATGTATCGCCGGTGAAAGTCGGAGCCGCTTACGATCCGGACGCGCTTGAGAAGGAAAAGGATTCCCTCACGGAGTTTTACCGTGCCCTGGGATATCTTGACGCAAAAGTGAACGATATAGATACCCGTATTGACAAGGCGAAGGGGGCCGCGGGGATTATCATCGACATCGATGAAGGAAGGAAGACAGTGATGGAAGCGGTCGACATCACCGGGGTTCAGCCCGGGGTAAGGGACGAACTCCTGAGAGTTGCCGGCATCAAGGCAGGGGCCCCCTATAACGAGGTCGATATATCCGATGCAAGGCTCAGGATCATTGACTATTACAGCAGCCGGGGTTATGCAAATGCCGGCGCGGACGTTGAGAGGAGTATTCTGGACCATAAGGCATCCATTACGTTTCAGGTTACGACGGGGGAAGAGTCTTTCTTTGGAAAAACAATCATCATCGGCAACGAGAAGACCCGGTACGAGGTATTCAGGAGAGAACTCATCTACAAGGAGGGTCAGCCGTTTGATTCGCGTCTCCTCGCTGAACAGCGGCAGAAACTTTACAAGCTGGGACTCTTCAGCGAGGTCGAGGTGCAGACCGTTGCGGCCCCCAGGGGCAGGAAGGACGTTCTGATAAAGGTGACGGAAGGCGACGCCGGTTCGGTGGAATTCGGCTTCGGGTACGCGGATTACGAGAAATTGAGGGGTTATCTGGAAGTGGGCTACGGAAATCTTTGGGGGATGGACAGGAAGATTTTGCTGAGGACCGAGATCAGTTCACTCGATAAGAGGTTTATCCTCCAGTATAACGAGCCATGGTTTCTGGGAAGGCCGCTGCCTTTGCGGGCGTTTTTCCTTTATGAAAACAAACGGGAGTTCAATATTGACAACAAGGAGACGCTTTACAAATTGAGGCGTTATACCCTGACCGCAGGAGTGGAAAAAAAACTGGGCGAGAACGTAAAGGGAAACGTTTATTACGAGTTTTCTATAGTCAGGACATCCGATGTGCAGCCCGACGTTGTATTGACGAGGGAAGACACCGGGACCCTCGCTATCGGAAGTGTCAAACCGGCGCTGATATATGATACGAGGGACAATCCTTTCAATCCTCAAAAGGGCTTCCTTGCGGGGATTTCGGTGAAGATGGCCTCCCTGCTCTTTTTTTCCGAAACCAATTTCACCAAACTCGAAGTGTACGGCAGTAACTTCCACAAACTGGGGGGGAGAGTGACACTGGCCCTGGCCTTGAGGGGTGGGGTGGCCTACAGCTACGGCCAAACCTCTCAACTACCTATAGTTGAGAGGTTTTTTCTCGGCGGCGGGTCTACAGTCAGGGGTTACGCTCAGGACACTTTGGGGCCTAAAGGCGCCGATGGAAACCCTACTGGAGGCAATGCTTACCTGGTTGGTAATGTCGAACTCAGGACGGATGTCGGCAGGAACATTGGTCTCGTGCCTTTTTTTGACCTGGGAAATGTGTGGATAAAGGCGGGCGATATCAGCCCTGCCGATCTCAAATATACGGCCGGTCTGGGGCTGCGGTATGGCACCCCGGTCGGGCCCGTAAGGATCGACTACGGGTTCAAGCTGAATAAAGAACCGGGTGAAAGCAACGGCGAGCTCCACTTCAGTATCGGCCATGCATTCTGAAGGAGACGGCGTCGTAGTGCATCGGCCTGAAGAGAAAGGAAGATAAGGAGAAATGCGGAACAATATGACATTGATGAAGGCCCTGCTTCTTTTCTGCACGGTATTCATATTCAGCGGCCGGGTTTCCTCCGCCGAAATATTCGACAGGGTGGTGGCGTTTGTCAACAATCAGGCAATAACCCTGAGCGAATTTCAGGAGCAGTACAGGAATACGCTGAAAATAGCCCCGGATGTCACCAAAAATGACGTGATCAATACGATGATAAACAGGCTTCTCCTTCTGGATGAGGCGCGGAAATACAGGATCGAGGCCTCCACGAAAGATGAAATGGTGAAGGAATACATTGATCTTAAGGTGAGGGCTTTCATTACCGTCGATGAACAGGAAATAGAGGCATTTTATGAAAAGAACCGAAGCCGGTTTGCGGGGAAGGCATATGAAGATGTGAGAGGGGAGATCGAGAAATACCTAACCGAAAAGAAGCTTAACGAACGGCTGACAGAGACCCTCGCCGACCTCAGAAAGAAGGCATATATAAAGATTCAGCTTAAGCCTGAAAATATCTCCGGCTCCCCGTCCCTCTGACAGGCATCAGGAAATCTTTTTTCTGAGTTTGCTTGCGTAATCGGAGGCGTAGTCCCTCGCGTCTTCAGCGAGGTCGGCTATTTTACCCCTCGTTTTTTTCCCCGACTGCGGAGCAAACAGCAGTGCCATACCGGCCCCGACAATACCGCCTACCAGGAAGGAAATAAGCACAGCAGCTCTGCTACTTTCGTCATCGTGGAACATTTCAGCCTCCTTTGAACCTTTTGATTAAAGACTATCATCAACTCTGAGAAAGGTCAACGGCAAGCCAATTTATTTGGCATAGCTTTTACATAGCCTTCGAAATCTGTTATATTTCAAGATACTTATCTGGGAGAACGCAAATGGGAATTCTGGACTGTATCGGAAATACACCTCTTGTGAAGCTGGAGGTTTTGAACCCCAAGTCACGGGTCACGATCTTCGCCAAGCTGGAGGGCAATAACCCGGGGGGCTCCGTCAAGGACAGGATCGCCTTTTACATGGTCAGGGACGCGGAGGAGTCGGGGCGTCTAAGAAAGGGTGATACGATTCTTGAGGCGACTTCGGGCAATACGGGAATAGGTCTGGCGATGGTCGGAGCGGCCAGGGGTTACAGGGTTAAGCTGGTCATGCCGGAATGCGTGAGCCTGGAACGCAGGAAGGTGCTGGAGGCCTTCGGGGCAGAAGTGGTTTTGAGTCCGGGGAAGGAAGGTACCGACGGCGCTATCAAAATGGCGCACAGGATGATGGCCGAGTCTCCGGACGGGTATTTCATGCCGAACCAGTTCGACAACCAGTCCAATATCAAGGCCCATTATGAGACGACCGGCAGGGAGATAATCGAGCAGACGGGCGGCGATTTCGACGTCTTCGTGGCCGGCATGGGGACAACAGGTACCTTGATGGGGGCCGGCAGAAGGATCAAAGAGTTCGATAAAAGAATAAGGATCGTCGGGGTTGAGCCTTTTCTGGGCCACAGGGTCCAGGGGCTGAAGAACATGAAGGAATCGATTGTGCCGAAAATATACGACCCGTCGGCGCTTGACGAGAAGATAAATGTGAATGATGATGATGCCTTCGGAACGACAAGGATGCTAGCCGTGAAGGAAGGGATTTTCGCCGGCATGAGCAGCGGCGCCGCTGTGGCCGGTGCTCTTAAAATAGCCGGTCAGATGGACAGGGGCAGGATAGTGGTGATCCTGCCTGACCGGGGGGACAGGTACCTCAGCACGGCATTGTTCACGTCCGTCTGCGCCAAGTGCCCGCCATGATCAGTCGTCACCTGGGGTAGTATTCTCTTTTTTCCGCCGGCATGATACACGTCAGGATCATGCTCACAAGACTTACGATAAGAGCCCCGAGAAAAGCAGGTTTGAAACCGGCAACCGCAAACCCGAGGCTGAACTGTTCAGAGAGCCAGGAAGTGAAGCTCAGCATCAGGGCGTTTATTATGAGGGTGAAGAGGCCGAGGGTCACGACGAGGAGAGGCAGCATGAAGAGTTGAATGAGCGGCCTGATATATGTATTTACCAGCCCAAAAATGACCCCCACAATCAGTATGCCCCACCAGCCTCCGCTATAGATGATCCCGGGGACCAGTTTCACCGCGACCATTATGGCTATCGTGTTGATAAGCCACCGGATGAGAAAAATTTTCACGTGTGCATGGTCGGGGGACCTAAAGACCATATTCTTTCCATCTTGAATCGACCAGTTTCCTTATTTCCTCCGACATGAAAAGCTCCTCGGGCCAGTCTCTCATCATGCCTTCCTCGCGGGTCTTCCGCGTAGCGTCGATGCCCATCTTCGATCCGTAGCGGGGCCAGTTGGCGGCATGATCAAGTGCATCGAGCGGCCCGTCGGCGAATACCGTGTCCCGCTTCCAGTCCACGTTGTTGAGTACCCGCCACGCGGTATACGAGAGGTCCTGGACGTCAACGTCATCGTCCACTACAATGAGCAGCTTTGCAAACATCATCTGTCCTTTGCCCCACAAGCCGTGTATGATCTTTTTTGCATGGCCGGGATAACTCTTTTTGATCGAGATTATCGCGAAGTTGTGAAAGACGCCCTCCATGGGCAGATTGATATCCCTGATCTCCGGGAAATCGAGGCGTATGAGCGGAAGAAATATGCGTTCCGTCGCCTTTCCCATGTAACAGTCTTCCATGGGAGGTTTTCCTACAAGAGTGGCCGGGTAGGTCATGTCTTTCCGGTGGGTTATACAGGTTACATGGAAGACAGGGTAGGGTTCGGCCGGAGAATAGAACCCGGTGTGATCGCCGAAGGGTCCCTCTGTGCGGGCTTCGCCGGGATCGAGATAGCCCTCGATCACGAGTTCGCTGTTGGCAGGAACTTCTATTTCTGAAGTCACACATTTCACCATCTCTACCGGAGATCTCCTCAGGAAACCGGCAAACAGCATCTCGTCAACAGCCTCCGGGAGCGGTGCGCTCGCCGCGTATATTACGGCTGGGTCGCTGCCCACGGCGATTGCAGCCGGCATGGATTTTCCCAGTTTAGCGTATTTTTCGTAATGGCGGGCGCCATCCTTGTGTATGTGCCAATGCATCCCTGTGGTCTTCTTGTCATAAACATGTATGCGGTACATCCCGCAGTTCTGACGGCCTGTCTCCGGGTCTTTTGTAAAGACCATGGGGAGAGTAATGAAACGGCCCTCGTCTCCGGGCTGCCCGTCTTGGGGCCAGCACTTGATAATCGGGAACTTCCCCAGATCAGGGTCCGTCCGCTCTACCACTTCCTGACAGCGCGCATTTTTCACCTGTTTGGGGAAGTACTTTGAGAACTCAAGAAGTTTCGGCAGCAACGAAATCTTCTCTATCAGACCTTTGGGCGGGGCCTGTTTAAGGAGGTCCTCTATTCTGTCGGCTACTTCATTGAGATCACTTACCTCAAGGGCCAGACACATCCTTTCAAAGGAGCCGAAAAGGTTAGTTGCGACAGGATATGCCGAACCCTTGACCTTATCAAAAAGAAGGGCCTTCCCGCCTCCCGGCGATTTGGACATCCGGTCCGTGATCTCAGAGATTTCGAGTATTGGATCCACCTGGGTCTTAACATGAACAAGAAGTCCTTTGTTTTCCAAGATTTTAATAAACTCCGTCAGATCTCTGTATGCCATTCGGGCCTCCCGTGCGTTGAAAATATATATTAACATATCGAAAAAGCCGATAAAAAAAGAGAAAAAAGAGTAACTACGGGAAATTAAACTGAAATCTTCTTGACAATAGTCTATGTCCTTAATATAATTAAGAAAATTTGTTCGGGGGTAAAAGAGGAGATGACGAAAGCCGAACTGGTAGATGCGATATTTGAAAAATTGGGTCTGTCCAAGAAAGAGGCTCAGGATATAGTAGAGATCCTCTTCGATACGATGAAGCAGACCTTCGCTGAGGGCGAGTCCGTGAAGATTTCCGGGTTCGGGACATTTAACGTGAGAAAAAAGATGGCCCGCAGAGGACGCAATCCCAAGACCGGCCAGGACCTTGAGATATCGCCCAGAAGGGTGATTACATTCAGGGTGAGCAATCAACTGAAGGAAGAGATAGAGAAACTGGATGCATAAATCGGCAGGCCAAGCCTTAAAACCAGGTCTCCCTGTGCCGGACAAACTTTTTTACAAGATTGGCGAGGTGAGCAGGATTACCGGCGTCGAGCCCTATGTTCTGAGATACTGGGAGACGGAGTTTCCCTTTCTTAAACCGAGGAAAAATAAATCGGGCCAGAGAGTATATATAAAAAAAGATCTGGAATTGGTCCTGCAGATAAAGAAAATGTTGTATCATGAACGGTATACTATAGAGGGTGTGAGGAAAAGATTTGGTGAAGGCATCCTGAAACCGGAGAGCAAGAAGATTTACGAAGACAGAAAGAGAGACCTCAAGAATCCCGCCGAAGCGGTAGAGTTTGTTAAGCAGAGACTTCGGGAAATCCTCTCACAGTTTAAATAAATCGGGGCGTAGCGCAGCCTGGTAGCGCACTCGCTTGGGGTGCGAGTGGTCGCCCGTTCAAATCGGGTCGCCCCGACCACTAAAATCTGCGGCGCTTTTTCTCCTGCTGGAAACGGGGAAAAGGCGTCTGCAGGTTGACTTTTGTCGGCGGTTTATTCTTTAATATCAATTCGGAGGTGACAAGAACATGTATGCAGTTATAGAAAGCGGAGGCCAGCAGTTCAGAGTATCGCCAGGCGATACGATCCAGGTGCAGAAGTTGCCGGTGACTGAAAAGGAAATCAATCTGGAGAAGGTTCTGGTTGTATCGAAGGATGACCATGTGCAGATCGGGAAGCCTTATGTAGCCAAGGCCAGTGTGACGGCTGAGGTCGTGGGCGATGTGAAGTCCCGCAAGGTTCTGGTTTACAAGCAGAAGCCGAGGAAAGGTTATAGGAAACTGAACGGCCACAGGCAGAGTTTTACGGTGCTGAAAATAAAAGATATAGTCTTCGGAGGATAGTATGGCACACAAAAAGGGAGTCGGAAGTTCGAGGAACGGACGCGACAGTAATTCGCAGCGTCTCGGGGTCAAGAGGTTCGGAGGAGAGACGGTGAAGGCCGGGAATATACTCGTGCGCCAGAGGGGAACCAAGTTCCATCCGGGCACTAATGTCGGAAAGGGCTCTGACGACACACTTTTTGCGCTTGTCGACGGCGTTGTCAGTTTTGAGAGGAAAGACAGGGAGAGATTGAAGATAAGCGTACATCCGACCGCTCAGGCATAGGAACGATATAATAAAAAAAAATGAAGGCAGATCGGGGTCTGCCTTTTTTTATTTTTTGAGCGGCGGGCCTGGACTGAAGCTGCCTCTCGCTTTTTAAAAGACCGTGAAAGATGAATAATAAGATTCCGGCCTGTCAGCTTGAAAGCCTGCCTCCAATATGATCCTGCTGCCGGTACTCTGTTTGAAAGCCCTGAAAAGTGAAACTGTGAGGTCCGCATGAAATTTGTCGATTACGCAAAAGTTTACGTGAAAGCCGGAGATGGCGGACGAGGTTGTGTCAGCTTTCGCAGGGAAAAGTATGTTCCGAAGGGGGGGCCCGACGGAGGCGACGGCGGACGGGGCGGCCATGTCGTATTTGTGGCGACGAGGCAATTGAACACTCTTCTCGACCTTCGGTACAAGAAGGAATATCACGCCGAGCGGGGGCAGCACGGCATGGGCAAGAAGATGCATGGGCGCGACGGCAAAGACCTTGTGATTCCCGTGCCCGTGGGTACTGTCATCAAGGATGCGGAGACCGGCGAGACCCTGCATGACCTCGAAAAGGAGGGCATGGAGGTTATAGTGGCCAGGGCTGGAAGGGGTGGACAGGGTAATTCACACTTTGCGACAGCTACGCGTCAGGTCCCCAGATATGCCCAGCCCGGAGAGGAGGGAGAGGAAAAATCACTTGTTATCGAGTTGAAGCTTCTCGCCGACGTGGGGCTGATAGGGCTGCCTAATGCCGGCAAGTCTACGCTGATTTCAGTCATCTCCTCCGCAAGGCCGAAGATCGCCGATTACCCTTTCACGACGCTCGTGCCGAACCTCGGTGTGGTCAAGTTCGAAGACTACCGGAGTTTTGTGGTCGCGGATATCCCCGGCCTCATAGAGGGGGCCCACAGGGGTGTAGGCCTCGGATTCCAGTTCCTGCGCCATGTGGAGCGCACTTCCCTGCTCCTTCACCTGGTGGACGTATCGGAGATGGGGGAGGGCGACCCGGTCGATAACATGGAAAAGATTAACAGGGAACTCGGGCTCTACAGTCCGAAACTTGCAGAAAAAACGCAGATGGTAGTCGGCTCAAAGATTGATGTGGCCGGAGACGGGACGAGGCTGAAAAGACTCTCGGACTACTGCCGGGAAAAATCTCTTGTTTTTTTTGCGGTTTCGGCCGCCACTGGAAAGGGCACGAAAGAACTTCTTTCCTACCTCGGGGCTAGAATGGAGGAACAGGAGGACGCACCCGGGGACTCCGGAGATCTCTCTACTCAGTCTCAGCTTTGACAGAAACGGTCTCCATCGTCTTCATCTCGATCCTTCCGGAATAATAACCATACCATTTGAAGAGTATGTCGGCAAGGACCACAACCGCCAGAATGGCCATGAGCAGAATCAGGAAACGATCGAATTTATATGTGAAGGCTTCGCCGGCTGTGGCCGCACCGGCGGCTTTTTTCCCGAAGATCCCCAAAAGTTCCCATGAGGCCGAAAGCGTCGTCGTAAACATAAAGACCATAGGGACAAAGGTTGTCCAGGCATAGCGCAACTTTCCCGATTTGACTATGACCGTCGTACCCACAGCAAAGGCGATGGCGGCCAGAAGCTGGTTCGCCACGCCGAACATTGGCCATATTGTTGCCACGCTGCCTGAATATATGAGATATCCCCATGAACATACCACAAGCAGGCTCGTAAACAGGGTGCCGGGGAGCCACCCCGTCCGGGACAGGGGCCTGTAAAACGAGCCGCCGAGTTCCTGCATGAGGAAACGGGCCACACGCGTGCCGGTATCCACGGTGGTGAGGATGAACAGGGCTTCGAACATGAGGGCAAAGTTATACCAGTAGGGCATCAGCCCCCTCATACCGGGGATGCTGGAGAGTATGGAGGCCATTCCGACAGCCAGCGATACCGCCCCTCCGGGTCTTCCGCTCACATCAGTTCCGACCAGTGCGGACAGTTCATGTATCTTTCCCACGGGGAACCCCAGTGCTGCGATCGAATCAAAAGAAAGCTTTGTGTTCATGGCGAAGTAGTCTCCGGGTATGAGTATGGTTGCCGCTATAAGCGCCATCATGGATACAAAACCCTCCGCGAGCATGGCACCGTACCCTATAATCCTTATATCTTTCTCGCTCTGGATCATCTTGGGAGTGGTGCCGGAAGAGATGAGGGCATGAAACCCGGAGATCGCGCCGCAGGCTATTGTAATAAACAGGAAAGGAAAAATTTTTCCTGGAATTACCGGGCCGCCGCCTGCGGCAAAGCGCGTCACGGAAGGCATCTGGATAGTGGGAGCCATGACGACCACTCCTACGGCGAGAAGTGCGACCGTCCCTATCTTCAAGTATGTCGAGAGATAGTCTCTGGGGCAGAGCAGCATCCACACCGGAAGCGCGGATGCGACAAAGCCGTAAATCATTATCGATAGTACCAGGCTGTTCTTGCTGAGGGTGAAGAAAGGAGAGAGAGACGATCCCGGAATGTAATGGCCCGCAAACACAGCGGCCAGGAGCAGGACAACGCCCATCGCACTCACCTCAGATATCTTTCCCGGCCTGATACGGTACAGGTAGATGCCCATGAAGAACGCGATGGGGACTGTGAGGGCGATTGTGAACGTGCCCCACGGGCTCCCGGCGAGGGAATTGACCACTGCCAGTCCGAGTCCGGCGAGGGCCACGATGATGATGAAGATTACGGCAAAGGCGGAGGCTATCCCTCCGACAGGCCCGACTTCGTCGCGAGCTATCTGGGCCAGCGAGCGACCGTTTCTCCTTACGGAGGCAGCCAGTATTACCATGTCATGCACCGCCCCCCCGAAGGCTGCGCCTATGAGGATCCAGAGAAATCCGGGAAGGTAACCGAATTGTGCCGCAAGCATCGGCCCGATCAGCGGCCCTGCACCGGCAATGGCTGCGAAATGGTGCCCGAAGAGAACCCATCTGTTTGTCGGATGGTAATCCTTGCCGTCGGCTAACCGTTTAGATGGAGGTGTATAATTGCTGTTCAATGAAAGCACTTTTGCGGCCAAAAATGAGGCATAGAACCTGTATGCTATCGCATAGAAACAACCTGCGGCGACGACGACCCACAGGGCGTTGACTTTTTCAGAGGGGTTGAGGATGCCGGTGACTACGGCGAAGGCAATTGCAGCTATAAGGCAGACCGTCAGCCAGAAGATTTTCTTAAGCATGGGGCTATTATAGTTTAAGCCCCCGAGGTTTGTGAACAGGACTCTTTGAATATTTTCGACAGTAGTGTTTTATTATAATAATAATGAGAGTTTTGATTATTAATCCTAATATGTACAAGTTTCCGCCTGTCCCTCCGATAGGGCTTGAACATATAGCGGCGACCATCGGAAGGGGAGGGCATGAGTCGAAGATCCTGGACCTCTGTTTTTCCGACGCCCCTCATCGGGACCTCGATGAGGCTATAAACGAATTCAGACCGGATGTTGTCGCCATGACCGTGAGAAATGTCGACACAGCCCTCTATCAGGACAATGAGTTTTTTCTGGACGACATAAAGGGGCTTATAGATCATGTAAAGACACAATACGGTCTCATTGTGATCATCGGGGGAGCCGGGGTAGCGGTTGATCCGGAGGGGATCCTTGATTATCTTGGAGCCGATTACGCGGTGGCGGGTCCAGGAGAGGACAGGATCAAAGAGCTGCTGGAGCGGATTCAGTCTGCCGCGGGTGTCCCGAAAATTAATCGCCGAAGGTACCGTTACGAGATTTCGTGCCCCAGGAGCCTGGACGGGATCGACTACGGCAGATACTATGAGAGAGGCGGGGTTGCGGGCTTCGAAACGCACAAGGGGTGCGGCTCTTCATGTGTCTATTGCACCGAGGCTAACACGAACGTGTCATTCAAGAATATTCCCGATATCATTGAGGAGATCAGGGGGTTCACCTCGTCGGGGTTCAGGCGGTTTCATCTCTGCGACTCCGAGTTCAACGAGGACATTGATTATTGTACCGACTTTCTGGGTGCTTTGAGAGATGCACGGCTTGGGATAGACTGGGCCGTATACATGAAGCCCGCCAATTACAACAAGAAATTATTCAGACTCATGAAGGAGACGGGCGTCTCTCTTATCACCCTGACAGTAGATTCCTGGAAGAAGTGTTCTCTCTATTATTCCGATATCGAGAAGATCATATTCATCGCCAAGTCCTGTGGTCTGAAAATAGTCGTCGATTTCCTGGGAGGTTTTCCCTATGAGGATGAAAATACACTCGTGTGGTATCTTGATCTTTTCAGGAGGCTTCAGCCCGACAGCGTCGGCGTTAATACCTATATCAGACTCTACCGTAAGCTCCAGATTACGAAGATTATCATGAGTGATCGCCAACTGAAGAATAGTCTGTCGGGCTGCAGCGGAGATGAGAGATTCATCATGCCTGTTTTCTATAATCATGTCGATCCCGCAAGACTGCGCGAGCTTATCGGTGACGATAAACTATTCAGAATCGAGGGAACCGGGAAAGGGGTAAATTACACCCGGAAATCGTGATATGAGCAAGCTCTCAGTTAAAGAGCCTGCTGGCAGCCTCTGCCTATGACTCCCTGAGCTTTTCTTCTTCTTCCTGCAGTGTCTTGCATTCTATGCACATCGTCGTAACGGGACGTGCTTCAAGCCTGTTGATGTCTATCTCTTCGCCGCAGTCATCGCAAATTCCGAAGGTGCCGTTATCTATGCGCTCTACAGCCTCGTCGATCTTCTTCAAAAGGCGCTGTTCGCGGCCCCTCAACCTGAGCATAAAGCTTCTGTCGGTCTCTGCTGTAGCCTGGTCACCCAGGTCCGGGAAGATCATCTGCCCAGGCAATTCGTTTAGCGCCGATTCAGCTTCGTTCAGGAGGGATTCCTTCTGTTTCAGGAGGTTGGCTTTTATCTTCTGGATATGTTTTTCCCTTTCAGAAAGGGTGGTTTTTTTGCTGCCCGGTGTCTTCACTTTTACCTCTTTTATCGTCTTCCCCCTGTCCTTCAGGGAAACAGCCGTCTTTTTTTGTGATCCCGCGGAAGGTGCGCTCTTCGGAGCTTTCTTCAATACGGCACGTTTTGCAGTCGAAGATTTCAGCGTTGAAGATTTTGTCTTTTTCGTGATCCCTGTGGTCTTTCTGCTTGCCATTCCCGCTCCTCTTTTTGAATGCAATTAGATTACCAGAGCATGAGAATGTTAGTCAAGACAGCCCGCATCCAAAGTGACGGCAGAAGCGCCGAATATGTTGCAGCTATACGGGGCAGAGAATACAGGCAAAGGCAGAAGAGACATGCACTGCCTCGCGGCATTAGCGGTCTTTAAGGCCTGACCTCGATCGATTGATAATCTTCATCATGCTTTCTTTTCTCCTGTCCGTATCTTTATCATGTAATCCATGGGATAGACCCCGATAAGTCCGTCTCCGGCAAATCCTGTCTGACCTTGCTGAACGATTGTACCGGTGACCTCGTCCACCTTCTCGTCGGGGACTATAATCTCGATTCTGTTATGAATCGTATAGGGCTTGTATAAGCGGACCTCGCTCCCTATGCCCTTGATCTCGGTGATCGTCATCCCCCTGATACCCTTTTCTTCCAGGGACTTCACAATGTCTTCCAGGCTGTCGGTCCTTACGATGGCTGTAATTGTCTTCATTTCGACTGAGCCGGTTTTTTGCCGGCGAAGGTTGCGGGGTTCTTATCGAAGGCCTCCTTACAGCCTTTCGAGCAGAAATGGTAAGTCTCGCCTTTGTATGTCGATTTGCCTGTGGCCGTGCTGTCCTCAATGGTCATGTTGCAGACAGGGTCTTTAACCTTCATCGCTGTCTCCTTGACACTGCTTTTGTGAATACTTTCATGATCTCATATTCTTCACTTTCAGGCAAGCGGGTCCAGATAATTAATCTGTCCGGCCGGGCCCGCAGTAGATGTCGTTATCCGCAAGAAAGTCATGGTAATTTTCCGGGACAACATATAAACTTTTCGTATGAAAAGCACGCGGATGAGCCATGCATAGGTCGCTCTGCCCGGACACGATTATGATGAACAGGAACGGCCTCTTGACGGGATGGACTGACTTTGACTCAGCCGAAAAAGGGGTCGGGGAGACAGGAAATGTCTAGAGGCGCGTCTTTTCCACATCCGTACTTCTCCACACATCCGAGATGGAGGTGGTTCATCCTGACGACTGTTCTCATAGGCGCAACCATGTCCGCCCTCGATGTAAGCATAGTAAATATCGCCATGCCGACTCTCAAGACCGACTTCAACACTTCGCTGGCGACGATCGAGTGGGTCGCTATAGCCTACATGCTTACGCTTACCATCTTTTTGCCGCTCTTCGGAAGGCTGGCCGACATGTATGGCCGGGCGAAACTTTACAATGCCGGGTTCGTGGTCTTCACAATCGGCTCCGCCTTTTGCGGCATGTCGCCTTCAGCTCACTTTATGATCGGTTCCCGTACCCTTCAGGCGATAGGGGCCGGGCTCCTGCAGGCAAACTCCATAGCAATAATCACAGCGGCGTTTCCTTCCTCTGAAAGGGGCAAGGCCATCGGCATCCAGGGGGCGGTACAGGCTGTGTCGATGTCCATCGGTCCGTTCGTGGGCGGCGTTGTCATAGCAGCTATAGGCTGGCGCGCCATATTCTATATAAATGTACCGATAGGCATCCTCGGCACACTGGCTGCTCTCTTCATTTTGCCCCGTGATGAGATGAAGAAGGAGAAAGAGAAGGTGGATTACCTCGGCACCGTTTTCTTCTCAGCCGGTCTTCTCTTCCTGGTGCTGGCCTTTAACGAGGTCGTCAGACTGGGCTTGACATCGCCCCGGATCCTCCTCTATTTCGGTTTTGCGGTCGCGCTGCTCGGGCTCTTCGTGATTACGGAACTCAAGGTCAAATATCCCCTTGTGGACCTTAAAATGTTCAGGAGCTTTACGTTCTCCGCAGGCAATTTGACCGGCATGATGTCCTATTACGTGCTCTTTGCGATAATGTTCCTGATGCCTTTCTACCTTGAAAGAGTGGTCGGCTACAGCGTAGCGCTGACGGGCAGCCTGCTTGTGCCGATACCGCTTGCCATGGGGGTCGTGGCCCCGTGGGCCGGCAGCGTCTCGGACAGGCGCGGCCCAAGATTGATGACTACGGCCGGCATGCTTCTCTCATCCCTGGCCTGTTTTCTCCTAATGTTGCTGGGCGAGTCTTCTCATCTGGTCATGCTTGTGGGCATACTAATAATGCTTGGTATAGGGATGGGGCTCTTTACCCCGCCCAATAACAGTGCGATAATGGGCGCCGCCCCCAGGGACAAGCTCAGCGTGGCCGGGGGTCTACTGAACATGATGCGCTCTCTGGGGCTCATATTCGGCGTAGATATCTCCGGTCTCATATTCACCAGCCTGGAGGATAAATACGTGATAGACAAGGGATTCTACAACGTCCAGCATATATTTCATAACCGACTCATACCTGTTTCGGTGAAGGATAATGCCTTCATGAAGGGATATCTCGTCGTGCTGGGAGTGCTTGCGGCGCTCAGTCTTCTCTCGGCGTTCCTGTCGGTCCTGAGAAATGAGAGGCCGGATGAAGAGGCCATCGCGGCGGCAAAGGAATTAGGCGGGGGCTAAAGAAACACGCACTCCCTCCGGCCGATATCATGTGGGTTCTCCCGCACGAGCTGACGCATTTGCGGTGCTGTATGATACTCCGTACACAAGTCCCCATAGTCCCGCCGAAAGAGGAGGAGCCTCAGTTGCGGGTATTTACCCAAGGGAACAAACGCCTGCCAGCATAATGATAAGTCTCCGGAGTATGTGCGGAAATCGTCGCGTCATAACCCTACCCATCAGCTGCTTCTGTTCTTTTGAACAATCAACGGTGTATTACTCTCGTTGGCTTTAACCATTCCTCGCCGTGGATGGTGCAAAAAAAGTCGACTTGGTATAAAATTGTTTAGTAATTTATGGTTATGAATCTGTCAAATCGGAACGTAGGGGGATGCATCAGCCGGGGAAAAACCTAATGTCTAACGAAACAAACTCTTCCATACTGGATAACCAGGGGCGAGGCAAGGTCGGGGAATTTCCTATAGACGAAATCCAGACTGTCTCGAAAATTTCGGCGGCTTTTTGTCCGCATTGCAAGACTATCACTAATCTGAGCGTATCTCTTATTCCTGTCATTGATACTGACCCAGACGGGAAGGAAATAATTTTAACTTCGAGGACGTATCACTGCGAAAACTGCGGCTTGTTTGTGAGATGTGAGGAGGATGGCCTTTGACGACGTCACTCAATAAGCCGAAACTCGACAACCTTGCCGAAGAAATCTGGAAGTCAGCCAATCGGTTGCGCGGCAAGTTCAAGGCATATGAGTACCAGAATGTTGTCCTGCCGATCATAGTTATCCGCCGCCTGGAGTGCGTGCTGATCAAGTGGCGGGAGGACAAAGCCGCTGAGGTGAAGGCCAAGCGGCCCAAGTTGACGGAGAAGGAATTGGCCAAGCTGGTAAAAGGCCTGGAAACAAGTACTGCGTCGTTTTCCAACAAGACCGGCTGGACGCTGCGCCGGGTATATGAGGAAGACCATGCCCTGATCGAAGAGAACTTCAGGGCATATATCAACGGGTTTTCAAAGAATGTCGATGACATTATCGAGCATTTCAACTATCGGGCCACCATAAGCCAGATGGTGAAGAATAACCGCCTTGCACCGATCTTAAACCAATATAAGGAGCTGGAACTCGGGCCGGACAAGCTCTCACCGCTGGAGATGGGCTACATCTATGAAGAACTGCTGCGGCGTTTCTCGGAACAAAGCGGCGAGGAAGCCGGGGAGCACTTCACCCCGCGTGAGGTGATCCGCCTGATGGTAGAGCTGCTCGATATCCCGATCCCGGACAGGCACATATCCATCTATGACCCGGCGTGCGGAACCGGAGGTATGCTTTCCGTAGCCAAGGAACATCTGCTTGACCGCGCTGCTAATCCTGAAGAGAAGGCCAACGTCGAGAAATTTGTTACTGTTCATGGACAGGAGATGTCGCCGACCAACTATGCCATCTGCCAGGCCGACCTGCTGATCAAGAACGATAAGCAGGCCAAGGTTTATCTCGGCAACTCGCTTATTCCGCATGACCCGCACAGCAGGGAGCCAGGCGATCAGCTTCCTGAACCGAGGCACCAGTTTGATTTCATGCTCTCCAATCCGCCGTTCGGTGTGACCTGGGGCGGCAAGGATGGTTACGAGGCCGAGGCACGGAAACTGAAGAAGACACGCTACCAGGCGGGCATGCCTCGCGTGAATGACGGCGCACTGCTTTTTTTGCAGACCATGCTGGCCAAGATGAAGGAGCCGGAGAAAGGCTCCAGTCGCATAGCCATAATTTTCAATGGCTCTCCGCTCTCAAATGGGGACTGCGGTTCCGGGGAGAGCGAAATCCGCCGCTGGATTCTCGAAAACGACTGGCTCGACGCCATCGTGATGCTTCCCGATCAGCTCTTTTATAATACCGGCATCTTCACATACATCTGGCTGCTGCGAAACGACAAGCCTTCCTCACACGAGGGGCGGGTTATGCTGATCGACGCCCGCCATCAGTATGAGAAGGAGCCCAAATCTTTCGGCAATAAGCGAAACCGGATAATTGATGCTCATCGCGCCTGGATAGAGGAACGCTATCGTAATGGCTGGAAGAAAGGATATTCAGACGACAACGTTAAGCTGTTCCGTCGCGATGATTTCGCCTACCACAAGGTCAGTGTCGTCTTCTGGCAGTTCGATGAGAATGACCAGCCGGCCACGATAACAGAGCCTTATGAGAAAACATTCAGTGCTGCCAATCTGAAAAAAGAGCAGGAGTTCTATGAAAGTGAGCTTGAGTTTCGGGTTACCCTGTCATTCCCGCTTGGCGGGAATCCTTCCGGGAAGAAAGATTGCAAGAAATCACCCTCCCTTAATCCCTCCCCTCAAGGGAGGGAAAATGTTACACCCTCGCCCCTTGGGGGAGAGGGGAGGGAGAGGGGTAATTCGGAGACAGTTACAAGGGTGGTTTCATTTAGCCTTTCTCCAAAAGACAATGCAGCAAAGAAGTTAAAAGAACTGATGGACGACAAGCCGGAGGTCCTCTCAGCAGAATGGACCCACCGGCATTATGTTAAGGATGATGAATACATCCCGCACGGCGAGGACATCGAAACGTTTCTAAAGCGTGAGATCGCCAAGCCTATCATCCGCTGGGAGGACAGCCCCCAGTTCGGCTATGAAATCCTGCCGAACAAGTACTTCTACCGCTACCAACCACCTACACCGGCGAAGGAGTTGCTTGAAGAGTTTTGGCGTCTTGAAAAAGAGGCGGAAAAGTTGCTTGAGGGTTTGGCGACGTGATGATTCGGGCTAATGAACCTTGGCTGGGGGTCGTGCCTGCCGACTGGCCGCCAAGCCGCGTTAGAAATGTGGCCCAACTGTCGCCGGGTTACTCCGATGGCCTTCCCGTTTCAGACGAACTATGCACAGTCGTTCCCATGGAGCTTCTCTCTGAAGATGGCAGGCTCGATATTAGCTCTTCTAAGATGTTCGAAGAAATTACTGGCGGGCTTACGCTGTTCGAAGCTGGAGACGTTCTTTTTGCCAAGATCACTCCGTGCATGGAAAACGGTAAAGGTGCCTTTATAGAGAGTCTGCCGACACGGTATGCGTTTGGCAGCACAGAGTTTCATGTCCTTCGCCCGAAGCACGCCGTACACCCAAAGTTTCTCTACTACTACACGTTTAATCCGATATATCGCGCCTATGCAGCTGCCAACATGTCTGGTGCTGCAGGACAGAAACGGGTCTCTTCCCGCTTTCTAAAGGACACTCGGCTATTTCTTCCTCCGTTTCCTGAACAAGAGCGTATTGCGGCGTTTCTTGATGCGAGTTGTGCGGCAATTGATGCGGCAGTGGCGGCTAAACGGCGACAGATCGAGACACTCAATAAAATGCTTGTTTCTACTATCGAGACCGCTGCAACGCAAGGTATAGACACCCAAGTTAAGATGAAGCCTTCGGGACTCGATTGGCTTCCTCAAGTGCCGGCACACTGGAAGGTGCAACAGATCAAGCGTCGTTGTAAATTGCTTCGCGGAAAGTTTAGCCATAGGCCACGAAATGACCCGGCTCTTTATGAGGGCGAGTATCCGTTTGTGCAAACGGGTGATATCACGGCTGCAGAAAAGTACATACGTCACTACTCTCAAACTCTCAACGAACTTGGGTATAGCGTGAGCAAGATATTCCCAAGGGGAACACTCGTCATGTCTATTGCAGCAAATGTTGGCGACGTGGCAATTCTCGACTTCGAGGCTTGCTTTCCGGATAGTATGGTCGGTCTAGTGCCTGATCATCATACTGACCTTGACTTCCTCTACTATCTGATGAAGGCTATGAAGGGAATTCTTCTGAGATCGGCTGTTCTTACAACTCAGCTGAATTTGAACTATGTTCGCATCGGGACAAATTTCGCCGCATTCCCACAGAAGAAGGAGCAGTGCAAGATTGCAAAGTTTTTAGATACAAGAAGTGCTGAGACCCGAAAGGCGGTTGGTATTCTGCAAAAACAGATCGAGGTTCTTACCGCCTACCGCAAGTCCCTTATCCACGAATGCGTCACGGGCCAGCGGCGGATTACCGAGGCTGATGTGGCGCGAGCGGCCAAGGTAGATGCTCATGGCGCGTAAAGCGGGCAGGAAAATAGTGATTATCGCCGGGCCGAACGGCGCCGGGAAAACAACCTTTGCCCTTGAGTATCTGCCGAATGAAGGAGAATGCCCTATCTTCGTGAATGCCGACTTAATCGCAGCGGGCATTTCTCCGTTTCTTCCCGAACAGGCCGCCTTCCATGCAGGCAGACTGATGATGGATGAAATCAAGAGGCACGTGCTTAATGGTGAAAGTTTTGCCTTTGAAACGACTCTGAGCGGCAAGACTTATGCCCAAATGATCCCTGAATGGCAGCGACTGGGTTACAGCATAAAGCTGATTTTTCTTTATCTTCCTGATGTAAGAATTGCCGTTGAACGGGTAAAATATCGTGTCGGACAGGGTGGCCATAATATACCTGAAAAAACTATCAGACGCCGGTACGAAAAGGGCTGGCGAAACTTTCAGAACATCTATAGGCAGTTGGTTGATGCGTGGGTTCTTTTTGACAACTCGGGTGCAACCCCAAAGCTGGTTGATAAAGGAGAAAAATATGGCCAGGGTTAGACAGCAGATTCGGGATAAAGACCTTGCAGGTGCTGAAGCGGCCCTTCGGCGAGCCGCCAGGAAGGCAAAAATTATCGCCAGACAAACTAACACACCCTTAGTGGTATATGAAAGAGGGAATGTCGTAAAAAAGTATGCAGGCAGGGGAAAGAGTAAACAGTCATAAAAACTTATGAGCCGCGCGAGAAAGAAAAAGCCCGAACTGACCTTCCAGCAGCATATCGCAGACTTCCTCGTCCGCGTTCACGGCTATGGCGTACTCGAACAGTCCGACATCACTGACACCTGGCACTGCATAGCCGAAGACCTGCTTTGGGCCTTCCTTAACGCCACGCAAGCCGATCAGCTTAAGAAGTTGAAAGACGACTACGGCACTGACGCGCGGGAGGAGGTGTTCCGGACGCTGCGCAAGGAGCTGGAGAGTACGCCGCTCTGGATGATCCTGCGCCATGGGCTGAAGGTGCGAGGTTTGGAGTTTCGGTTGTTCTACCCAAAACCGCGCTCCAGCGAAAGTGCTGCGGCAAAGAAGCACGGCGAAAACCGCATCACCTTCCGGCCGCATTTCTACTTCGGCGAAAACAATAAAGAGATCGATTTCGTATTCTTCCTGAATGGCCTGCCCATCGCGGCGCTGGAGGTCAAGCACGAGAAAAACCAGAACGTTCATGATGCTGTAGCGCAGTTCGCGGCGCGCGATCATTCCCTTCGAATCTTCCAGCACCCTTTTCTCTACCTGGCCGCGGACACCAGCGACGTTATGGCGGCAACAGATCCGCGCCGGACTGAGAACTTCCGTTGGCACAACACCGGCCTGACCAACGCACCCCTGACAGAGGAAGAATATGCGGTAGAGTTCCTGTACCGCGAAGTGTTGTCAAAGGACGAGTTGCTGGAGCTGTTGTCGTTCTTCCTGGTCCGTGTGTCCAGGCGCGAGGCGGAAGAAGACAAGCCTGAGCGGCCTGCATTCACTATTCTGCCGCGTTACCATCAAAGCCGCATGGTGCGGAAGGTGGCGGAAGATGCCGTGGCACATTTTTCAGCTACTGGCGATATCGGCCGTAAGTATCTGATTGATCATTCTGCCGGCAGCGGCAAAACGCTTTCCATCTGCTGGCTTGCCGACCGGCTGCACAGCCTCTTCAAGCCGGGTACAAACGACAAGCTTGTAGATATGGTATTTATTCTCACTGACAGGAAGTCACTCGACAAGAACATCAGGGACGACATCGAGAAGTTTACCCACCTGAAAGATGTGGTGGGCCTTGCGCGCAGAGCCGACGACCTGCCCCGGTATCTCAGGGAGCGGAAACCGATCATAGTAACAACGCAGCAGAAGTTCGCCTGGGTGCTGGATGAGATCGGAAAAAAGCCGGAACTCAAAGACTTGCGCGTGGCCTTTTTGATTGACGAAGCACATCGTTCGCAGGAAGGCCAGATGGGGGTAGCCATCCGTGTGCCATTCCGCAAAGCAGACGACCCCGACACAGAAGACGCCGAGGACAACGGGGAGAATGAAGAAGAGAAGATAGCCCGGATCATCCGGGAGCACGACCTCAATCAGCTCTTTGTCGCCTTTACTGCCACCCCGGCCCCTGCAACTGTGACCCTGTTCGGCGCACCTTTCGACACCTACACAGAGGCAGAAGCAATCGCCGAGGGATACATCGTGGACGTGGCCGCGAGCATCATTTCCTATAAGACCCTCTACAATCTGCATTGCCCGGTTGTTCCGAACCCTGATGAGGAAAAGCTCTACCCGAAAGGTGTAGTCGCAAAGGCTTTGAAAAACGTTGCATATCAGGATGACGGGCTCATCCAGTACAAGGCGGAGGTTATGCTTCGCATCTTCGATGAGGACGTGAAGCAGCTCATCGGAGGGCGGGCAAAGGCGATGATTGTGGCGACTTCGCGTGTGGCAGGCCTGCGATACTTCAACATCATCAAGGAGAAGCTCAGGGAGCGTGGAGCTGACTACAAGGCGCTCTATGCATTTTCGGATTTCGTCCACCCGGCAACTAACGAGGCGATCAGTGAACACGCGATTAATGAATTGAACGACGGGGAGCCGATCGAGGACCGTTTTGAGGGAGACGACTATCGGCTGATGATCGTTGCGAACAAGTTTCAGACCGGATTTGACCAGCCGTTGCTCGCCGGCATGTTCCTCGACAAGCCGGTGGTCGACCGCAATGCGGTGCAGACGGTATCGCGGCTGAACCGCAGCCATGAAGGCAAGAAGGATGTCGTGGTGGTGGACTTCACGAACAATGCCTCGGCGATTCTCAAGGCATTCGCGAAGTACCGCAAGGGAACGCCGTTTGAGCCGGAGGAGCCCGATCCCGAGCTGTGCAGCAGATTGCATTCAGAGATTCTTGCTGCAGGCGTCTTCACGCAGGCCGACGCTCATGACTTCGTGAAATTGGCCGCAACCGGCACAGACGCCCAGGTTCAGTTCGCCATCAAAGGGCTGCGCATGCGGTTTCAGACGAAACTTCTGTCCCCCGAAAGTCGCAAGGGCTATGTCTATCAACTGGCCCGGCTCGTTAAGAGCTTTCACTTTATGACGTGCTTCTTCACTTATCCGGACGTGATAAAGGAATTTGTCGCATTTGCGGAATATGTGGGTCCTCAGCTCATCAAACAGGGCAGCGTGTCCGAGTTGATGAGGCAGATCCGGCAGACCGAGGTGGTCAAGGCAGCCGTAGAGTATAAAGGCGAGGTGCATGCCACCGGCGGCGAAGTTAAGCTCAAGCCAGGTGGAGGCAAGAGAGCGGCAGGACCGCCGCCACAGAAGGTTTCCGTGCAAGGCATGATCGATGAGATCCGAGCCAGGTTCGAAATAAGCGACGAAGAGGCACTCTACATCAAACAAGTAACGGCGGAAAAAGCGGAGGACCCAGTCATCCATAGCACAGTCCAGGCTCATCGTGAAGATCGTATATTCCTTGAAACTGCTTACAGGGGCCAGGTGAACGGGGCGATACAGAAAAAATATGGAGAGTTGGCAAGATACGACGAACTGGCTGATCCGAAATATACGGATACAGGCGGCATATTCGACATTATGTCTGTAACGGTGATTCAGAGCCATCTCGCGGCGGCAGCATGAAACGTCCATTCGCGAAAATACCGAAGGATGAACGGCCGCGAGAAAAGCTGCTAGCACGCGGCGCCAAGTCTCTGAATGATCAGGAACTGCTTGCCATTCTAATTGGCAAAGGTACTCCCAGGATGGATGTGATGACTCTTGCGGCTAAGCTCTCCAAAGTCATAGACGAAAAAGGGATTGAACTGCGACCGGAGGATCTTGCATCTTTCGACGGTATAGGAGATGCCAAATCTACGCTAATACTTGCGGCGATAGAGTTCGCGCGGCGTCGAATAAAGCCAGAAGGAATAAAAATCGAGACACCGGCCGACTTGCTGCCTTTAATACGCCATTATGCTGATCGCAGGCAGGAGCATTTCATAGCTGCTTCTGTTAACGGCGCAAATGAGGTAATGAATATTCGGGTTGTGTCAATTGGTTCTGTGGATCGTACGACAGTTCATCCGCGCGAGGTCTTTGCTGGTGTGCTTGCTGACAGGGCCAGCGGAGTAATCGTCGCTCACAATCATCCGGCTGGTGTCCTTAATCCGTCAGTCTGGGATCTCGATATCACCAGGCAGCTGAAGGCAGCCGGGGAGGTTGTAGGGTTGATTTTACTGGATCATATCATTTTCAACAGAACAGGCTATTACAGCTTTCTCGAAAATGGAGCATTGGGGGGATGATCCGTACTTTTTGCATTCTCGCGCCGGATGTGTGACGTAAGGCATAGGCAGGAGGCATATCATGATTAAGACCCAGGTTATCAAGGAAGACAATAAGCCGGTCGCGGTAATTCTTGATTACAATGAATATAAGAGATTGAAGGAAATCGAGCAGGACAAGGCCGACTATTACTCTGCTGTCTCGGTCAAAGCAAAGAACAAGAAGTGGACAAGTCACGCAGAACTGAAATCCCGACTTGGCGTGTAACAAAGTAACCCTGCCGTCTCTCGCAGCGCGTCACGAATTGCCGGCATTTTTCTCGAAGCTTCCCCGGCCTCGCAAAACAATGGGAGAATCTTTGGGTCTGCGCTTGATCATATTCCTGCGAAGCGAGGTTAACCGGATAGACACTGATCGAGCAAACTCACGGCCTTTCTTTCCTTCCCAACATTATTTTCGCCTTCAGATCTTCCATGAAAGCACGCTGAGGATATTCGAGAAATCGTCGGTCCATACGGGAGATCTGCGGGAATGGCGAAGAATGTGCCATCTCGGGTCTACGATCAGCCCGGCGAGCGGATCCTTACGGCGGGCCATGGCGACCCATACGGACCGTTCCTTTCCGTGCATGATGTCGGATCTGCTCAGATCCGCATCATCGCGAATCACGCCGACCAAACCCGCGTCATGGGCAAGGTCTGCGACTACCCCTGCCAGATCGAGTCGCCGGTTCGTTATATTGAAAACCAGCATGCCGCCGTCCGCCAGCTTATCGAGGTATAACTTCAGGGCTTCGCGTGTAACAAGGTGGATCGGGATGGAATCGGAACTGAAGGCATCCAGAACAATCAGACCATAGTGGTGGTCGGGGGTGTCCCCCAGTCGCAGCCGTGCGTCACCCGTTATTATATTCAGGCTCTTTGCGCGAGTGTTCTTCAGGAACGTAAAATAATGTGCGTCTCGGGCAATGCGCTCGACAGCCGGGTCGATTTCGTAAAAAGTCCAGTCCTCAGACGGCTTGGCATAAGTAGCCAGTGTGCCAGTCCCCAGTCCGACAACGGCAATGGTCGGGGGAGCCGAAGAGGACTCAAAGGCCGACATTACTTGACCGATCGGGCCGCTCGTGAAATAGTACGAGAGTGGTTCATTACTGAGCTCCGGCTTAAGGCTTTGCCGGCCGTGGAGGGTATCGCCGTGCATAAGCTGATGGTATTTTCCTTCCGCATCCACCGTCACCCGCAGCGTTCCAAAGAAATTCCTCTCCATCAAAAGCGGGCTGCCAAGAACGCCTGTAAAAAGGAGGCTGGCTGCGAGGATCCCCCCTAACCCGAGGCTGAAGCGGACGGGCCTTCTTACGGTACGGTATGTCAATAGGGCAGGCAAGGCGAATATGCAGAGCGCACTCAGCCGGCCGAGATTCACCCCTGATGTCTGTACGATGAGTATCGACGATGCGGTCAGAAGCCCGATGGCAACCGGCCAGTTCAAGTCCCGGAATCCAACCTCCGGCAGTGGAGCCGCACCTGCCTGCCTCTCGCCCGACGGTCGAATGGCACAGGCAAGCACCATGACCAGCGGATATTCCAGCAGGCTGTGAAACAAAAGAGGGGCCAGGAGGGCATTGAACATGCCTCCGAGCACGCCGCCGAGGGATATACACAAATAAAACTCGGTGAGACGATGGGCCGCAGGGCGGCTCTTAGCAATTTCTCCGTGGCAGATTATGGCTGCCGACCCGAACATCAGCAGGTTCAGAGACACCATCAGCCAAGCCAAGTGGGTCGCACCTGCGATGAAGGCAACTAGCAACACGACCGTACACAAACTGAGCATGCGACCGACCCACGGAGGCGGCAGGAAGGGGCGTCTCGCAAACACAAGGATGAATGTGAGCAGGTAGATCGCCAGCGGCACGACCCACAAGAGCGGAAACGGTGCGACATCCGTGGTCAGGTATGTCGTCACCCCCAGCATCAAACTCGAAGGTATAAACGCAAGAAGTATCCACCACCATCTCCGTGGAACGGGGTCGTCCGCGTCCAGGCTCTTCTTTACGGTCTCATCGCTTCGCACGCATGCACTTCCCTCTCGACCACAATCTGAATGCCTGGTCGAATAGGCAACGGCCTCCGTTTTGTGCGGCTTCGACCGCCACAGCACAGACGAGCAGACGCCGATACACACCGCCAGGAGCCCGTATCCACCCGCCCAGATTCTGCTTTGCTGCATGAGGCGAAGGTGAGGTTCGATGAGTAGCGGATAACTCAACAGTCCCAGCATGCTACCCGCATTGCTCGCCGCATACAGAAAATAGGGATCGCCTGCCAACCGATGATCTGCCTCGGCAAACCATCTTTGGAGAAGCGGCGCTGTTGCGGATATGACCAGAAGAGGCAGACCGGCAGATATTGTCAGAAAACCGAGCAGCCACGGTACGGGGTCGGCAGAACCGGGTAGTGACGCCAGGGCGGCCTTGCTGATCCCGATGGGCAGCAGCGCCAGCGGAAACAGGATTATACCCAGGTGCATCAATGCCTGGCGCCGGGCAGTGAGCCATCGAGTCGACAAATGAGCATATAAATAGCCCAGAAGCAGGACCGACTGAAAAAACACCATGCACGTGTTCCAGACCGCCGGGACCCCTCCCAGAAGAGGGAGGACCATCTTTCCGATCATCGGTTCGACGACAAAGAGCAGTGCCGCGCTGAGGAATAGCGTTGCTGAGTAAAGAAAAACCATATATCTTAATTATGCGTAAATTGTTTGGATCGTCAAATGAAAAGGTACCGGCCTGATCAAGACAGTCATCGGCCTTTTTACAGGATGGTACGTCGCCGAATGAAGAATTCACAAAAAATGACCTCCTACCGGCCTGTCATTCCCGCAAGCGAAGTGCGCCTGCCTGTCCGGCGGGCAGATCGGGAATCCTTTTGAAAGCCCCGGAAAGATTCCCGGTGAGGGTCGGGAAATGACAGACTATATCACCTTTCTGAATGGCAATTGTTTTGCAACGTTAGGGTTTACAAGGCACAAAAGGAACCCCTTATAACCTTTGATCTTAATCCGCGCAACGATAATTTTGCCCTGAAGGAAAAGGAATAAGAAGGAAGGGCCGAAGAGGTGAGACCGGGGATGTAATAAAAAAAGCCCCGTCCAAAAGGGCGGGGCTTTTCTCGATCCAGGAAGTTCTACTGTATCTGGTATGTGGTCAACTGGCCGTTGTTCAAATTATAAATGTAGAGGTAGCTCTGTGCGACTGATGTACTGAAGTCGTAGTTAAACATACTGAACGTCCCGCTTCCCATCATGGCGTTTCCGAAGTCCGTCGTGGTCACATAAACCATATTGTTTTGTATGACCGGCACTGATGCGAATTCGCCGTTGAGGGTAACCGCTACGGGTTTGGAGGATGCGGTGAGAGGAAGCTGGACTGCATAGAGCACGGACTGGTTGCTATTGCCGTCTGTGTTAAACTGGCTGAATTCCGGCAGAGAAGCCGTGGCTACAAGATAGCTGTCGTCGAAAGCCACAACGGGCCGTGACAGTATCCCGTTGAAAGTGAGTGTGACAGGCGTTCCGCCGTTGGGAGAAAATGCCATGAGACTCGACTGAAAGGAGTTGCTGGTGGGTGCCGTTCCACTGGTGGGTGCCGTTATCGTGGGCGCATAACTTATCAGATAGGCCGTGCCGTCGCTGCCCACCACGGGCTGGCCCGCCAAACCGTTCATCATCCCGAAGCCCCCGTTGTTCGTCATTGCGAACCCGCCGCCCATCATGCCGCCATCCATCATCGCCTCTGAACGGGCCGCAAAGGCCATTACGATAACCGCCGCGAAAGACAAAACCTTGATAACTATGGACTTCTTCATTCTGAACCTCTCCTTGTGATTGTGAAACTGGCTGGATGAGACCAATGGTCTCAGTTTTACTAAAATAGTATATCAGATCACTATGAAGACTTTGTGAAGATTATTATTAATAAATGCAATATAAAAGCTATGAACTAACCTTCGCCTTCTTCAAGAGATACTGCTTTGCCGCAAGTGCTGCCTTTGCCCTCTCACCGGATGCTATTACTATCCTTTGGGGAGGAGTAAAGAGGCTCTGGCCTCTTTACTCCTCCCTTTCCTGGGGTTACCAAATTACTGAATGGTAAAGTTGGTCATCCAAAGGTAGTAAGTCGACATATTGGCACCCGCCGGGGCTGCCATAAGGCCCATAGTATATGTCCCCTTAGGGAGTGACGAAGTCGGGATGTTTCCGAACATGGCCTGGTTTACGCTGGTTACACCTGACATCCATGGCGTAACGCCCGACGACGCGGGCTGAAGTGACCCGTCCGGCCGCAGCATGTAGATATTGAAGGGATCAATCGAGGGGGCATACAGGGCAAAATACATATCCACCGGACTGGCGAACTCACTTGTTGCCACCTGGACCGAAAGTGTATTGCCGCCCATGGCGACCGAGCCGACCCCTATAGGCATCGTGGTCGTAAAATCGGTACCCGTTAGAGGCGCGCTCGTTGCCCCATATGTGAACATCTGCTGGGATGTGGGCAATTGCATCATGCCGGAGCCCATTGATGCTCCTCCTCCGCCTATCATCATCGCATCCGAGTATGCGGCGAAAGCGAACACCGCGACTATTGTCAAAATAAGTACCTGAACTTTTCCTGCAACTTTCTTCATTCTTTCCTCTCCTTTAAACATCGAACAATTTGTTTGTAAAGCAGATTCGAATCTATTTGCTAAGCTTAGTATATAGAAGAAATGTGAAAGAAAGTTGAAAATCAGATTAAAAGATCTTAATGTCGGGGTTGACTTCAGTGTCTTAAAAGAATTCTTTGTCTTACCCGCGCTATTCTCAAAAAAAGCTCGCTAAAGCTCAAAAGAAATAGCGAACAGTTTCGATGCCTTTGGTATCAATGAGCCGGCAAAGAACAAGACCAAAAGAAAGGAACTTAACAGTCCTGTCATTTGACAGCACTACAAGAAAGAGAGATGATTGTGAAAGGACCTGTTCCGGCGAATGAGGTGATCGGCGAGAATTAAGGAGGTCGGGCAGGGTGTGACAATCGGAAGAGCCTCCGTGGCAGCAGGTGAAAGACCTTGCCATAAAGCCGCAGCAGTAGAAATGGCCCACTTTCAAATCAAAAAAACAGAGGAGGTGCAATTTTGAGGAAGATATTTTTTATTAGTATTGTGATTCTCGCTCTGTCGGTGACCTATGGCTTTGCCGAGACGGGAAACGGCATGATGGAGGGTCGGCAGGGCGGCATGATGGAACACGGCAAGATGATGCGGCACGAGGGCATGATGGAGCACGGGCAGATGATGAACGACATGATGGAAATGACGGGCCGGATGTCGGAAATGATGGGCAAGCTATCGGGGATGATGAAGGACATGCCGCAGGACAGGATGATGAAGGCTTCTGAATTGATGAGGGATATGTCGCACCAGATGATGGAAATGTCGAAGATGATGAGAAGGGGCAAGGCTTCTTATAAAGAGATGAAAAAGTTGCAGGGCAGGATGACGATGATGCAGAAGAGCTTCTCCGGGATGGGAATGATGCAATGAGGTAGAAGCCAGGATATATGATCATGACGAGGAAGACATGAAAGTCACCGATCCGGTTTGTCGCATGACGATCGAGGACAGCGAGGCCACTGCCTCTTCGACATACAAGGGAAAGACCTATTATTTCTGCTCGAAGCCCTGCAGGGAGGACTTCGACAAAAATCCCGGGTCTTACATTGCGGACAAGGCGGAAGCCAAACAGAGCGGCGGCACTGAAAAGGTAATTGACTACACCTGCCCAATGCATCCGGAGTTAAGGCAGTCCAAACCCGGAGCCTGTCCGAAATGCGGCATGGCACTGGAGCCGGTGGAGCCGTCAATTCCATTGAGCAAGACGGAATGGACCTGTCCCATGCATCCGGAAATCGTCCGCGATGCGCCGGGCAGTTGCCCTATCTGCGGCATGGCTCTGGAGCCGAAAACAGTTACGGCCGAAGAAGAGGAAAATCCCGAACTCATCGACATGACGCGGCGGTTCAATGTGAGCGTCGTACTCACGGTTCCCGTCTTTTTGATTGCGATGCGCCATTTTATCCCCGGACTGTCGCCCCTCCTTGGGAGGGTTCCGGTATCATTTCTCACCTGGGCCGAACTCGTACTCTCGACTCCCGTGGTCCTCTGGTGCGCATGGCCCTTTTTCGTTCGAGGGTGGCAGTCTGTCGTCACCTGGAACCCCAACATGTTTACCCTCATCGGCCTCGGTACAGGGGTCGCATATGTGTACAGCCTTATAGCAGCCTTTTTCCCCGGGCTCTTTCCAGCGTCCTTCCGGACCGAGGGAGGGCAGGTGAGCGTCTATTTCGAGGCAGCGGCGGTAATCACCACCCTCGTACTTCTTGGGCAGGTGCTTGAACTCAGGGCCAGGAGCAGGACAGGGGCGGCGATAAGGGCGCTGCTCGGCCTCGCTCCCAAGACCGCCCGCCTCATAAGTGACGGCAATGAAGAGGATGTGCCCCTAGAACAGATTAACCCCGGCGACCTCCTTCGTGTGCGGCCGGGAGAGAAGATCCCTGTAGACGGAACCGTTATCGAGGGGTCAAGTTCGGTGGATGAGGCCATGATAACAGGCGAACCGATTTCTGTGGAGAAGGGAAAAGGCGACAGGGTAATCGGTGCAACCGTAAACGGGACCGGCAGTCTCGTCATGAAGGCCGAGAAGGTCGGTGCAGAAACCCTCCTGGCCCGGATTGTACATATGGTGGCCGAGGCGCAGAGGAGCAGGGCGCCGATCCAGAAACTTGCGGACGTGGTGGCCGCTTATTTCGTGCAGATCGTGGTTGCAATCGCAGTGGTCACCTTTGTCGTCTGGATGTGGCTTGGACCGGAGCCGAAGTTTACCATGGCCCTTATAAATGCGGTGGCAGTGCTTATCATCGCCTGTCCCTGCGCCATGGGGCTTGCAACGCCCATGTCGATCATGGTGGCAGCGGGAAAGGGCGCCTCTGCCGGAGTGCTTTTCAAAAACGCCGAGGCGATAGAGGTGATGAAAGCGGTCGATACGCTTGTGACCGATAAGACAGGTACTCTAACCGAAGGGAAACCGAAACTTGTCGAAGTTGTTCCCTCCGGCGGATTTGATGAGGAAGAGTTGCTCCGGATTGCTGCCGGCATCGAAGTTGGGAGTGAGCACCCTCTGGCGGCAGCTATAGTCTCCGGGGCGAAGGAAAAGGATATATCACCTTCAAAGGTTGAGTCGTTTCAGTCTCTCACCGGACGCGGGGTAACGGGTTTGATCGACGGAAAGAAGGTCGGCCTCGGCAACCTCTCCCTCCTTGACGAGCTCGGAATCCATCCCGGGGACCTCTCTACGAGGGCCGAGTCGATGCGGCGCGACGGACAGACCGTCATGTTTGTTGTCGTCGACGGGAAGGCGGCAGGTCTTCTGGGGGTCGCCGACCCTGTCAAGGAGACGACATCAGAGGCCATTAAATCCCTTCATGGGGAAGGTATCCGGATTGTCATGCTTACCGGCGACAGCAGGACTACAGCGGAGGCGGTGTCAAAGAAACTCGGCATCGATGAGGTGATCGCAGAGGTATTGCCGGACCAGAAGGCCGACATCGTCAAACGCCTCCAGTCCGAAGGAAGGGTCGTCGCGATGGCCGGAGACGGGATCAATGACGCCCCGGCCCTTGCTCAGGCGCAGGTGGGTATCGCGATGGGAACAGGGACCGACGTGGCCATGGAGAGCGCCGGGGTGACACTCGTGAAAGGAGACCTGCGGGGGATAGTCCGCGCAAGAAGGCTGAGCAGGGCTGCGATGCGGAACATCAAACAGAACCTTTTTTGGGCCTTTGCCTACAACTCGGTGGGAGTGCCGCTGGCAGCCGGGGTGCTCTACCCCTTCTTCGGGATCCTGCTGAGCCCGATGATAGCAGCCGCTGCGATGAGCTTCAGTTCGGTGTCGGTTGTTGCAAACGCGTTGAGACTGAGAAGAGTTCAGCTCTGAACCGGCCAAATCCTGTCACGGATCGGAAGTAAGGAGATGACTCTCAAAAAGAAAGAGATACGCCTGCCGGGAGAAATCGGTGAAGACTCTCAGTCTTCGTCCCGGCGCTTCTGTCGCGGCCGGTTGTTAAGCCGCGACATGCCCTCCAAGCTTTTGAGCATTGTTATAAGATAAATTGTCTTACCGGAGGAAATAGTAGCCATAAAGTGCGTTCTTTCATTATTAAAAGCGATAGGCGGGAAAATGCGGCGAGGTATTTGAGGGAGCTTGAGGTAAAATCTGGATATGAAGAATATGTCCCGCTTGAGGCATGAATTATTTCGTGTTGGGATTATCCTGAAGGGAATTGACGGAGTCCTGGAGATAATCGGCGGATTCTTATTCTTGATGATAAGCCCCCCGGCCCTTAATAAAATCATCTATTACCTGACTCGGCATGAGTTAAGTGAAGACCCCAAAGACGTTATTGCAAATTATTTAATCCGCGCGGCCAGAGATTTTTCCATAAGCAATCAATTATTCGGATTTATATATCTTCTATCCCACGGCATAATAAAAATCGTCCTTATTTTCTCGCTTTGGAAAAGAAGGCTATGGTCTTATCCGGTTGCAGTGATATTCTTCGGCCTGTTTGGAACTTATCAAATGTATAAATATTATCTGGACCATTCTTTCGGGTGGATATTGTTAACAATTCTTGATGTTTTCGTAATTACCTTGACTTTGCTCGAATACAGAGAGCTCAAGGGAAATTACAAGGCATCCTCGCCCGGCTCCTAGCCGACAGACAACTGCCCGGTCCAGGGAACCAGTCACACCGAAGGGCTTATAGCCCCGGCAGTGGTCCTGCTGTAGTCCGCGGTCAGGCATGAAGGCAACCGCAAAAAAAATTCCGGGTAGAACGGTTCAAAATTTCTTCATAATAATAATGTAAAGTGAAACGTGGGATTTTCTGCCCCTGCCAAAAAGGTTATACCGAGGTTCGGCCAGGTGCTCAGGAAAAAGAAAGATATAAAATAGAGGTGGTTAACAGGAGGCGCGATATGAAAAAGTTTGCAGTATGTGCAGTGTTCCTGCTTCTTGCGGCGGGCATCGCATACGCCAAGGATTACAGCGTCGGCAAGAAGGTCGGACCATATGACGTGAGCATCAGGATGGACCACAACCCGGCGGTAATCGGGGTCAACAGGGTCACCATCGAAGTAAAGAAAGACGCCGCCCCGGAGAACGATCTGGACCCTGAAGTCTACTATTTCATGCAGTCCATGCCGGCGATGAACTATACTGCCAGCGCCATGCGGAATGGTGACGCGTATACCGCCGTAATCAAACCGACGATGCCGGGCGAGTGGACGATGCAGGTAAAGATAAAGGGGCCGGACGGCAGGGTCCAGGTCGGGACATTCGAATTCAAGGCAGAATAGCCGCCTCTCTTTCCGTCGAGCTTCATAACGTGCCTGTGTTGTGGTAAAATTCAGGGACAACGACCTATATGGAAAAGACAATGCCAGGGGGTAAAGGGAGGACATTTGTACCTGTAAAAGGTCTTTGTGCCGTCCTCATCGCGGTTTTTCTCCTGTTGCTCCTGCCCCTCCCTTCCAGGGCCGGGGGAACGGACGGCGATGCCGTTCTTGAAAAACTTGTAAATGAGGCCCTTGCGAACAATCCCGAGCTCAAGGCGCTGAAGGACAGGGAAGATGCCTTCAGCGACAGGCCTTCCCAGGAAGAATCGCTTGACAACCCGAAAGTCGGCTTCGCCCTTCTTGCCGTTCCCACAAACAGTTTCAGCTTTACGCAGGAGCCGATGACCCAGAAGCAGATCTCGATTTCCCAGAAAATCCCTTTTCCAGGCAAGCTGCCCCTCAAGGGAGACATCGCAAGAAAAGAAACTGAAATCGTCAGGGAAGATTATGTGGAGAAGAAAAACTATCTGGTCATGCAGGTGAAGGAAGTATTCCGGAACCTGCTGCTGATCAACAAGACCATCGATGTTACGAAGGAAAACAGGGACCTCCTCAGGGAATTTGTGAAGACCACTGAGACAAAATATGCCGTCGGCGAGGGCATTCAGCAGGATGTACTGAAGGCCCAGGTCGAGCTCTCCAGGATGACGGACACGTTGATTACTCTTGAACAGAAGAAGGAGAGTACATCCGCCCGTCTGAACGTGCTGCTTAACCGGCCTGTCGGGATACCCGTCACGGAGACCGGGGGAATAGCCATAGACGGGCTGAAGCATCCGGCTTTTGCTTTTACAGACGATGAACTTCAGAAGATCGCTGAGGCGAACCGGCCGGTTCTTATCGGTGCTAAACATCTTATAGAGCGGGACCGGCTGGCACTGAGACTGGCCGAGAAGAATTACTATCCGGATTTCGATGTAGGTGTGAGTTACGGGCAGCGTGATGAGAGGCCGGACTTTGTCTCCGGCTTCGTGATGGTTACGGTGCCTCTCTGGCATAAAACCAAGGAGGACAAGAAAGTGGCTGAAGAGAGGGCTAACATCCGTCAGGCGATCGAACAGTACAACGCAATGAAGAATACTCTGTTTTTCAGGATAAGGGACGCCGTTACTCAAATCGGGAAATATCAAAAAAAGATCGAACTGTTCAGAACGGGACTGCTGCCCCAGAGCAGGGCGGCCCTTGAATCGGCGATCTCGGGATATCAGGTGAACAAGGTGGACTTCATAACACTCGTGAACAACCAGGTCACCCTTTATAACTATGAAATCGAATACTATCGGGCGGTGACCGATTACGAGAACGAGATATCCGATATTGAAGCGACCGTCGGGAAGAGGCTTCTCTGAAAAGGATGGTTAGTTCCTTAGAGAGTGAAATGCTGTATAAGAAAGACGAAAAAAATACTGTTCACCGCAGAGGCGCAGAGGGCGCAGAGAGTGTAAGTTATATATTTCTGCTGAGAGGGCAGAAATATATAAACAGCCATAATGAGCTTTTTTGTTTTCCGGCCTCTCACCGGAAAACAAAATTAATTGTATCTCTGCGTCCTTTGCGTCTCTGCGGTGAAAATATTCTTGGGGTTCCGGCGTTGGCGGATAAGCGTGTTCATTAACCAGAGGAAATCGTCATGAGCAAGAAGAAAACAGTTAAATATGTCTCTATAATTCTGGTCCTCCTGGTCGCTGGTGTATGGCTCATATCTCCCGGGGGGAAGAAGACGCAGGCACCCGTGACAACCGCAAAAGAGAATGCCGCGGGAGGACAGGGGAAGGAAAAAAGAAAGATCAAATACTGGGTGGCTCCCATGGACCCTACATATATAAGGGACAAACCCGGCAAGTCCCCCATGGGGATGGACCTTGTGCCCGTGTATGAGGGTGAAGGCGAAAGCGCCGAAGGCGTGGTAAAGATCGACCCGGTTACGGTCCAGAACATAGGTGTCAAAACGGCGGAGGTGACGCGGGGTCCGCTTATCGCCACCGTCCGCACGGTGGGACAGGTTACTTACAACGAGGGGACCGTCCAGCACATTCACACCAAGGTCTCAGGGTGGGTGGAAGATCTCTTTGTGGACACCACGGGGGCCGAGGTTTACAAAGGTGAGAACCTTCTCTCAATCTATTCTCCGGAACTCGTTGCGACACAGGAGGAATATCTCCAGGCACTGAGATATGAGCAGCAGACGGCAAGTTCTACTTTTAAGGATGTCTCCCGCGGTGGTAAGGCGCTTGTCGATGCGACGCGCCGGAGGCTACTCTTTATGGATATCGCCCCTTCTCAGATCGAGGCCCTCGAAAAGCGCGGCACGATCCAGAAGGCGATGATCCTGAAGTCGCCGACCCACGGGATTGTAATCGACAAGAAGGTTCTGGCCGGAATGAAGGTGACACCCGGCATGGAGCTTTACACCATAGCCGACATTTCAAACGTCTGGGTGCTGGGTTCCATATATGAATATGAACTTCCTTTCGTTCGCAACGGCCAGGAAGCGGAGATCACACTACCCTATCAGCCGGGGGTTGTTTACAGGGGCCGCATTTCGTTCATATACCCCTATTTGTCGGCGGCCAGCAGGACGGTGCAGATAAGGATAGATTTCAGGAATCCCGGGTTCAGACTGAAGCCCGATATGTATGTAAATGTGGCAATAACAACAAAGCTGGCTGAAAACGTACTGCAGGTGCCTTCCGATGCAGTTATAAGGACCGGTACCCACAACATCGTTATCACGTCTCTCGGCGAGGGAAAGTTCCTGCCCAAAGATGTGGTCCTGGGATCGGAAGGGCAGGGGGTGGTAGAGATAAAATCGGGCCTTACAGAGGGAGAGAAGATCGTTACCTCAGGGCAGTTCCTTATCGACTCGGAGAGCAATCTGAAGGAGGCTATCAACAGGATGATCGGGGCGAAGTCGCCGGTGTCTGAAAAGACCGGGGAGGGTGCCGGCGTTCAGACCTCCAAGACCACTGCAGGCGAAATTAAAGCGGCCGGAAAGGCGGCTCCTGAAACTGGCGGGGCGTCGGAAACCCTGAAACGGATGATGTCGGAAATTATCGACGCCTATATGAAGATTCACGGCGCTCTCGTGGCCGACTCGCCTGAGGGTGTAAAGACATACGCCGGGACACTTGCCGCCTCGACGGATAAACTCAGGGCGGCGGATACGAGGGGCACTTTGAGGGAGGTGACTGCTGCCATAAACCTGGCACTCCCCGGTTTGCTGTCGGGCGACATGAAAAAGGCCCGGGATGCCTTCGCGATACTGAGCCGGACGATGGTCGAATATGTGAAAGGGCCTGGGAAGGAAGAGGCGCATGCATCGGGAATCAAGATATTCTATTGCCCGATGCAAAAAGAGTCCTGGCTTCAAACGGGCTCGTCCGTCCGGAACCCCTTTCTCGGCAAGGACATGCTGATCTGCGGGAATGAGATCAGGTACTGATGCTCGAAAAGGTAATTGAATACTCCGTTAGAAACAGATTCATAGTAATACTTGCGACCTTTTTCGTGATACTCGCCGGTATTTATGCGCTTTCCAGGACGCCTCTGGACGCCATCCCCGATCTTTCGGATGTCCAGGTTATTGTGTTTACGAGTTACCCCGGCCAGGCCCCTGAGGTGGTGGAGCAGCAGGTCACATATCCCCTGACGACGGCGCTGCTTGCGGTTCCCGGGGCCAGGGTGGTCAGGGGTTATTCCTATTTCGGCCTTTCCTTCGTCTACATTATCTTCGAGGACGGCACCGACCTCTATTGGGCGAGGAGCCGCGTCCTTGAATACCTGAACTATGTGTCCGGCCGTCTTCCGAAAGGTGTCACGCCCTCTCTGGGTCCGGACGCCACAGGGGTCGGCTGGATTTACGAATACGCGTTGGTTGACAAGACCGGCCAGCATGACCTATCGCAGCTCCGGTCGATCCAGGACTGGTATCTACGGTATGAGCTTACCTCGGTAGAGGGGGTTTCGGAAGTCGCTTCAGTAGGTGGTTTTGTGAAGCAGTACCAGGTGGAGATAGACCCCAACAAGCTTCTTGCCTACAACATCCCGCTGTCCAAAGTGAAGTCGGCGATCCAGCGCTCCAATATGGATGTCGGGGGCAAGACAGTGGAGATGGCGGAAACCGAGTATATGGTGAGAGGTCTGGGGTACATCAGATCAATCCGTGACATCGAGGACATCCCCCTCGGGGTCGACAGGACCGGGACCCCGATTCTTATACGCGACGTGGCGACTGTGCATCTGGGGCCTGAGCTGCGCCGGGGGTTGTCCGAGCTGAACGGGCAGGGAGAAGTGGTAGGCGGCATCGTGATCATGCGCTACGGGGAAAACGCGCTGGCGACGATACATAGGGTAAAGGAGAAGCTGAAGAGTCTTGAGGCCGGTCTGCCCCCGGGAGTCCGGGTAGTGCCGGTATACGACCGTTCGGGACTGATCGAAAGGGCTGTACATACCCTTAACCACAAGCTCCTTGAGGAGTCTATAGTCGTGGCCCTTGTTTGTATTATCTTCCTCCTCCATTTCAGGTCCGCCTTTGTTGCCATCTTTACTCTTCCTCTGGGCATCCTCATGGCTTTTGTCGTCATGCACCTCCAGGGACTGAACGCGAACATCATGTCCCTCGGGGGCATCGCCATCGCCATAGGCGCCATGATCGACGCCGCAATAGTAATGATAGAGAATGCTCACAAGCACATGGAGAAGCATACGGGTGTGAAAGACCACTGGGCCGTCATCACCCTGTCGGCAAAGCAGGTGGGGCCGGCGCTCTTTTTCTCGCTGCTGATAATTACCTGCTCCTTTCTACCCATATTCTCTCTGCAGGCACAGGAAGGGAGATTGTTCAAGCCCCTTGCTTTTACGAAGACATATTCCATGGCGGCTGCCGCTATTCTCTCCGTTACCATTGTACCCGTGCTGATGGGATATTTCATCAGGACCACCCTCCTGCCGGAAGCCTGGTCCCGGAGGAAGCAGAGGACTGTTTCTGCGGCGTCGGGTCTGGGGGTGTTCATCATTGTCTGGCTCTTGTCCTGGCTCTTTCCGCTGACCCTGCTGGGAGGTTTCGGCCTTCTCGTAGCGGTAGTACTCGGTGCCGTGGTATTCCTTGTCCTGTGGCCGCAGGCAGTCAGCCCGGAAGAGAAAAACCCTGTCAACAGGTTCCTTATCCGGATATACCGGCCGGCGATTCTGTGGGTGCTCAAACACAAGACCGCCACTATCGTGGGTGCAGTCGTTTTGGTGCTGACCCTGCTGCCCTTCCGCTCCCTGGTCGTCAACAGGCTGCCGGAAGGACCGTTGAGGTCCGCCGCGGAAAAGATAGATGCCGTCTTTCCCCTCGAAAAGCTCGGAGGAGAATTCATGCCTCCCCTTAATGAAGGAGACCTCCTCTATATGCCGACCACGCTGCCCGGCATCTCGATTACGACGGCAAGGGCATTGCTCCAGCAGACGGATAAGATAATAAAGAGCTTCCCGGAGATTGAATCCGTCTTCGGAAAGATAGGGCGGGCCGATACTGCGACCGATCCGGCCCCGTTGTCGATGATCGAAACGACCATAAGGCTTAAGCCTCAGGACCAGTGGAGAAAGGTGCCGGTAGAAAGGTTCTTCTCGGGCTGGCCCGGAATTCTTCGCCGGCCGCTCTCGGAGATATGGCCGCTTGAAAGGCCGATCAGCCAGCAGGAGCTGGTCAACGAGATGAACAAAGCAATTCGTTTTCCGGGCGTCACCAATGCATGGACTATGCCTATCAAGACCAGGATAGATATGCTTGCCACGGGTATTAAGACGCCGGTGGGCATCAAGGTGATGGGCGACGATCTTAATACCCTTGCAACATTGGGAGAGGAGATCGAGTCGGCGGTCAGGAAGGTCCCGGGTACCCTCTCCGCGTACGCCGAGAGGGTGGTAGGCGGCTATTATTTCGATTATGACATCGACCGCGAGGCGGCCGCCAGATACGGCCTGACAGTCGGGGACGTGGAGGACGTAATCCAGTCTGCAATAGGCGGGATGAACGTGGGGGAGACCGTTGAGGGACTCGAAAGGTACCCGATAAACATCAGGTATCAGCGGGGTCTGAGAGAATCCATACCAAGCCTCGAACGCGTTCTTATAGCGACCCCGGCGGGAGCCCAGATACCCATAACCCAGGTCGCCCGCATAAGGGTCCACCAGGGGCCTGCAATGATAAAGAGCGAGAATTCGAGGCCGAGCGTCTGGATCTATGTAGATCTGCAGGGTTCGGATGTTGCGACTTATGTAAAGAGGGCGCAGAAGGCCATTGCGGGCAGCGTCAGTATCCCGCCCGGATATAACCTTGTGTGGTCGGGACAGTACGAGTATATGCAGAGGGCCAACAAGAGACTTGAGGTCGTGGTGCCTGTAACACTGCTGATTATTTTCCTTCTGCTGTACCTTAACTTCAGGAACGTAGCCGAGGCGCTTATCGTGATGCTCTCTCTCCCCTTCGCCATCGTGGGCGGCGTCTGGTTCATCTACCTTTTGGGATATAACATGAGCATAGCAGTGGGCGTGGGCTTCATCGCCCTTGCAGGCGTCGCAGCGGAGACAGGAGTTGTCATGCTTATCTACCTCGACGAAGAGCTTGCGAAAAAGATGCAGGAGAAGAACAATGTAATCAGCTATCACGATCTTTATGACGCCATTATCGTCGGGGCCGTCGAGAGGGTGAGGCCGAAGATGATGACAGTGACTGCCATCATGGCCGGCCTGCTGCCGATCTTCTGGGGGCAAGGCGCGGGCGCCGACACCATGCGGAGGATAGCAGCCCCGATGATAGGAGGCATGGTGTCTTCGACTATTCTCACCCTGATAGTTATCCCGGCAATCTATGCCTTCTGGAAGAGCTGGGGCATCCGCAGGAGGGAGAGTAACTCCGGGAAGGCATAGCCTTTCACAGCCCTTACCACCCACGGGATTTCTTCACATTTTCTTCACGTTTCTCCTCTATGCTATGGATTAGTAATAATTCAGTTATGGATTTAACAGGGGGAAATATTACCCGTGAGGGTCGGGACAGGCAGGCGCCGGGAATTATTCTTGCGGCAGCTTAATTCCACCGTAACTGAAGGGTTAGTTGGGCGGATTGATTTTCGAAACTTAAAGAATGGAGGAGACTATGTTTGAGGGACTTTTTCAGCCGATACATATGATAGTGATTCTGGCAATCGTGCTTCTGTTTTTCGGTCCCGGAAGATTGGGCGACCTCGGGTCCGGTCTCGGCAAGGGCATAAGAGAATTCAAAAAGGCCCTTAAGGACCAGGATGGGGAGAAAGAGGCGGTGCAGGTGAAGATTATCGAGAAGGAGACAGTGTCCCAGGAGGCGGTGGGAAAGAACCCTTCTTAATTTCACTCCCTTCCGTTTCACCGGTCATTATTTGTCCCCGTGAGATTATGGATCTTTTTTCCCATGGTTTATTTCTTTTCTTCGACCTTGAGCAGGTAACTGACTGACTTGTCTCGCCTGATCTCCCTGATCTTTCTGACAGGCACGGGCTGGAGCATGAGATCATCTGATACGTTGGCAATTTTGAATTTTAAGCCCCGGAGTTTGACTGAGTCCCGATACGGGGTATGATTATGAATAGAGCAGTGCGTAAGCGCCTGTCGGGGGATAAGGACAATCAACAGCAAAGGAGGATAAGATGAAGAAAGGGGTAAGTTTATTTATAGCGTTGAGCCTCATGCTCGCATCTTATGGCTGCATCTGGGATCACCGGGGGGATGCGTATCGAAACCATGAAGAGAACAGGGGACATAAAGAGTACAGGGAGCATGAGGAGCACAGAAACGACGGTCATGAGAAAGATCATCACGACAATAGGGATCAGGACGAGCACGGGGATTACGGCGGCCAGCATTAGGACGCGAAGAAGCCGATAACAATTATCTCATAAGGCAGGTTTTCCTTGAGAAGCCCGGGATCCTCATGGTATTTTGCGATTCTCCGCGAAATTTCGGCTAAATCGATCCGCGGTATCCCGTAGACATGCAGCCTGTCGCCGCGTTTGAGGTCCTTCACCACTTCTTCGGGAGGCGTATTTTTCATAAACACCATGCGAAGGCGTTTAACTAGAAGATTCCCCTTCAGATCTCTGACGGAGGCCGTCACAAACCTGCCGTCCGCCACGACAGTCTGGGGGGCATCGGCAATCTCCATTATGAATTCCACATCGTTGTACAGGCCTTTCCTCGTAACGATCGAGACTGTCTTACTTTTCACCCTGAGGCTGCACGGAACCCCCTGATAGAGTTTGAAGACGGTATCTGCATTGCCAGGGCTGAAGCCTTTAACGGCATGAAAGGAACCGAGGAGGCTTATTCCTCCTATACGAGTTACAGGGTGCATCTCAAAGACGTGGTCGGGATTGGCCGATTCCAACTGGTGAAGCTTCTCCCCCTGTTCCTCTTCGGCGGTCCCGGCATGCTCGGGCCAGAGTCTCCAGACACCCGAAATCTTGAGGGGACGACGTGTCCTGGCCGCAGCCTGTATCCGGTCCATCGCCTCTTTTTCGTAAGTGGCGTTCACTACCTCGCCCACAGTCGGCAGCCCCACTTGGCGTGTGCGCCCGGAGAAGTGAAAATCTCCGTCCATATAGGGAGGATTCGGCTGCTGCCAGGCCTCGTCCACACGAAAGGTTGTGTCGATAGTAACCCTGTTCCTGTACCGTTCAATAAAAGATTTATATATCTCGATCTCGATGCCCTCCGGAGAGAAATGGGAATTGACTTCCACATAGGCGACCATTGCTTCTCTGTAAAGGTATGCACAACCGGTGAGCAAAAATGAGGAGAAAAACAGTAAGAACACGAACGCGGCGAATCTTAGTGGCGCGCTCAGGCGGCGGCATCCTGCGAAAGGCTTCATCATTTTGGAAAGACCGTATCTCGACCGGTGACTGTGACTGACGACTCTGCTGTTATCTGAAATAGCCATTGCCTTCCTATTTCGCCTCCAGGCGTTTGAGGCGTTTTTCCCGAATGATTCTTGCCGCCGATTTGTATGCTATGTAATACTTGTAAATATCGGCTACGTATTGGACTGTCTCCCAACCTGTCTCCCGTAGCGCAACTCTCTCTACATTGAAGAACCATTTGTTAGGGTCGAGGCCCATCCCGGCCGCTTTTCGTCGCAATTCTTCTATCCTGGCCGGCCCCGCATTGTATGCAGCGAGGGCAAAATCGATTTTGTCGGCGGGAAGTATGCCCGGGTCGTTGAAGTAGGTGTCCCGGAGATAGGCCAGATATTTTACGCCGGCGCGGATGTCGTTACTAACGGTGGCAACATTCCGAATCCCCATCTGATGAGCCGTCCCGGGTAGCATCTGCATAATTCCGACCGCGCCGGTCCTGCTCCTGGCATTCCGGTCCAGATGGGACTCCTGATAGGCCATGGCTGCGATCTTGAGCCAGTCGACGCCATAAACCTTAGCATATTTCTTGAAGTAAAACTGGTACTTGACCAGCTTCTGCCTCTCGGATTGTGCCAGCGGGTTCAGGATCCATCTTGTACTGCCGTAGTATTTGGAGAGCAGGATGTCGCTGAGCATCGGACCGCGGCGGGCTCTTGTGTTGATAAACTCGTTCAGACTGGCAAGAAGTTGGGGATTCTGCTTTCTCACCGCCCAGGCGATGTCGGTGTCCTTATCGGGCAGAATGTCCTTCCGGACGACGATATCCGGAAGAAGACCTTTCCACAGGTCGGCAATATACTCATCAACGACAGTTATCTTGAAGATTCCCGAGTTGACTATCTCCAGTAAATCTTCTGCCTCCAGTACCTTGTCTGTCTCTATGACACGGATTGGTCTCTGTCCTTCTTTGCGGAACCGCTTGTTCAGTTCCTTCAGGAGTTCTGCATAGCCGCTCCCAGCCACAACATGCACCGTCCTTCCCGACAGATCGTTGAGAGCGCGGAGCCCCGGTACATCCTTCCCTGCAACAATGACCTCTCTGACGCCCCTGATATAAGGGACCGTAAATGCGACGAGTTTTTCGCGTTCCGGCGTCACAGTGAGACCCGCTGCAATATCGCCTCTCCCCTCAATCAGAAGCGGTATTAGCTGCGCCCGGGGGACGGCAATGAAGACGACGAGGGGTTTGATGCTGTGTCGTCTGACCTTAGAGTCCAGGAATGTTTCGTAGTCATGTAATAGTTCGTACTCCATCCCCTGCGGATGCCCCTGAACCACTGCAAAATTTGTCTTGCTATAGGATACAAGTACCCGTATGGCGCGCCTGTCCTTGAGCGTTACGTCGAGATCTCCTTTCCACTGCTCGTTAAGACGGCTTACGAGGACGTCACCTCCCTTGTCTTTCCCTTCGGGGAAGGGAAGCCTTTCGGGCTGGCGGGAACATCCTGCGGCTGCAGCAAAAAGCGCCAGGAATAGCGTGAGACACCTTGTTAAGCCTCCGGATTTTTTCATTTAAGAACCCCGCCATTGCTGTTTCTCAAAACAACAGGTGTCTTCGAATCCTCTCGTCCCATCACGCTCCTTTCCCATTAAAGATATATCAGAAGAGAGCACCGTCCGCAATTCACTTCCGGACATTCTTCCGGGTTTGCTGTCATTCTAATAACCTGCCCCGCTTACCGACCTTTACCCTTCGATATTTGAAAAACTCTATGGCTTCCGGACCGGCTTGCCGGAATCTGTAAGGTCTTAGAGCATGGTACGTATAACCTGAAGGGTCATCAAACAACGTTTTTTAGACTTTTTCGGCAAACGGGGCTCAGGGTCGTTTGTCCAGGACCTTCCTTACTTTACTCAGGAGCTCCGCGGATAAGACAGGTTTTGAAAGCAATTCGATGTTCTCCCCGAGATTTACCTTATCATGGAGGATTTCACCGGGGTGACCGCTTGCAAAAATGACTTTCACACCGGCCCTGATCTTCTTTATCGCTTCATAGGCCTCCTTGCCGTTTTTCCCGGGCATTACAACGTCAAAGAGAAGGAGTTGAACCGCATCTTTATTTTTCATGAATTTTTCTATAGCGTCCTCCCCATTTACAGCCTCGATCACCTTGTATCCATGCCTTTCAAGCAGGGACCTGGTCAGTCCTCTCACCGTATCGTCATCCTCCGCCAGAAGCACTGTTTCCGTGCCGCCCACTGCAGGCCCCGGCTGTGGTACCGCTTCTTCGGCCGCGATCTTATTTTCAACCAGCGGCAGATATACCTTAAAACTTGAACCTCTTCCGGGCTCGCTGTAAACATTGATGTACCCGTTGTGCTGTCTGATTATTCCATAAGCCGTTGATAGTCCGAGGCCTGTGCCCCTGCCTGTTCCCTTCGTGGTGAAAAAAGGTTCGAAGAGCCTCTCTCTTGTCTCTTCATCCATGCCTGTACCGGTATCAGAAACGGTGATGAGCGCATACCTGCCGGCTTTTCCATAACCGCGGGAGTTTATAAAATCATCGTCCAGCTCAACCTGTTCTGTTGCTACCAGCAACTGCCCTCCATTTGGCATGGCATCTCTTGCATTGGAGGCCAGATTCATAAGGACCCGCTCGATCTGAGTGGGGTCGGCAAGTATTGTCAGACTCTCATCAGACGGTACTGTTTTGAGTTCGATATCCTTGCCTATGAGCCTTGGCAAAAATTGTTCGGCCGACCGTACTATATCCTCGACCTCCACGGCACGTGTGTGGATAACCTGTTTCCTGCTAAACGCAAGGAGGCTGTCTATGAGTGCTGCTCCCTTCTTCGAGGCCGCAAGAATATGGTTGACATAATTTCTTAAGTGATCGGCTGGGGCCATCTCGCCCTCAAGGATTTCTCCATAACCCATGATAACTGTAAGAATATTGTTGAAATCGTGCGCTATCCCTCCCGTCAATGTACCTATGGCTTCCATCTTGGCGGCCTGAGAAAGCTGTTCTTCAAGTTTGTGGCGCTCCGTGACGTTCCTGGTTACGGAAAGCATCACAAACTTCTTGTTTTTTTCGTCGTAGAAAGGCACTGCATAAGACTCAAGCCTGGAGCGCGTTCCTTTGAGACCAACGATCTCGAACTCGCATGATCCCTTGTTGCCGCAACATATGCCTTCGACAAACTTCCGAAAGGAATCGCGGCATTCGGGAGTAATGAGGGGGTAAACCGACTTTCCAAGAACCATATCGGCTGTTTTTGCCTCGACGATCTCAAGTCCCGCCGGGTTCATCGCCAAGAGAGTTCCATCCTCAGCCAGCAGTTTTACGCACTCCGGTTCCGTTTCAATAATCGAACGCAGATATTTTTCGCTGTTCGCGAGCCTTTCCTCCGCCGACTTCATTCTGGTGATTGTGTCCCGGGTGAGACTGACGACAATGAAGACAAAAAATGCTCCGCAGAGCAGCACGGGAGCGGTGATCAGCTGTGTAGGCAGGGCAAAGTGTTCGATACGGATAACAAGGAGGAAAAGGTAGGCAATCAGGAAAAAAAGCATCAGGGCGATCATCATACACCAGCGAGATTTCAACGCAGGCGGAACGTGCCCCCTGATTTTTGCAGTCTGCAGGATGGCGGCACATATGAATGCGACGCCGACAACGATGAGTAAGGTTGTTATCAGCGTTACCGTAGACATCTGTTTCTCATCTGATCAATCATCTCCTGCCTTCACCTATTAGTGAAAACCGCAAAAAATATTTTGGGACCGACCGTCTCCCTTTCGATTAATTTTACCACTGCGGAACGTTTGAGAATAGTATCGACCTCTGCAGGCATCCGCGTTTCTCCGTCGTTATCTGTGCGGAAGATTGCGCATGTCGCAAAACCCTGTATAAGTTATAATTAGTGATGCCTCATGAATTGATCGTTGTCGGCGGAGGTCTGGCTGGTTCTGAAGCGGCGTGGCAGGCGTCGCGGCGGGGCATAAAGGTCCTGCTTTATGAAATGAGGCCTGCCAAACAGACTGAGGCCCACAGGACCGGAATGCTCGGGGAACTGGTTTGTTCCAATTCCCTGAGATCTGCGGATATATACAGCGCCCCCGGCCTGTTAAAGGAGGAGTTGACCATGGCCGGATCCCTCATCATGGAGGCGGCGCGCGCCTCCTCCGTGCCGGCGGGTTCGGCGCTGGCGGTGGACAGGGAAATTTTTTCCTCTTTTATCTCCTCCAGACTTTCGGCGGAGCCGAATATTGAAATAATCAGAGAGGAAGTAACAGGCCTGCCGGACAAGACGGCTGTTGTCGCGACAGGTCCTCTCACCTCGGAGCCACTGACTCGGGCGCTCAGTGAACTGGTCGGTTCCGGTCATCTCTTTTTCTATGATGCGATAGCCCCCATATTGGACGCCGAATCACTGGATTTCGACAAGGTGTACAGGGCATCCAGGTACGGCAAGGGTGGCGACGATTATCTCAACTGTCCGATGTCTAAGGAGGAATACGGGGCGTTTTATGACGCCATTATGGGGGCCGACAAGGTGACGCCGAGGGGGTTCGAAGAACAGAAGGTTTTCGAAGGTTGTATGCCGATTGAAGTGATGGCTGCGCGGGGCTTCGATACGCCGAGATTCGGCCCCATGAAACCTGTCGGCCTGCCGGACCCGAAGACGGGAAGGGAACCCTATGCGGTCGTCCAGCTCAGGTCAGAGAACAGGGAGATGACGGCTTATAACATGGTAGGTTTCCAGACACGCCTGAAATGGCCGGAACAAAAGAGGGTCTTCAGAATGATCGCGGGCCTTGAACGTGCGGAGTTCCTGCGGTACGGCAGTATCCACAGAAATACCTTCATAAACTCCCCGCTCTTTCTCAACACGGACCTTACCCTCAAGAACAGGACGAACATATTCATAGCGGGCCAGATATCGGGAGTGGAAGGGTATATTGAGTCGACGGCGATGGGACTGATAGCCGGCATCAACGCCTCTCTTGTTTTGAAGGGGATGCAGCCGGCGGCCGTGCCGTCTTCAACATCGCATGGAGCGCTGATAAGGCATATCACTGAAGCGGGGAGAAAGAACTTCCAGCCGAGCAATATCAATTTCGGTCTATTCCCGTTTCCGGAGGGTGCGGGCAGAATAAGGGACAAGAAACAGAAAAAGAAGATGATAACTGAAAGGGCTGTTGATGAGTGGAGGAAGTATCTCATGACAGTGCAGGGCGGTTAGCATCCATGAAGGAGCATATAGAACAATTCATAAGGTATCTTGAGGTGCAGAAGGGCGCCTCTGCACACACGCTCAGGGCCTACAGAAAAGATCTGGAGGCCTTCAGCGCTTATGTGAAGAAGGATACGCCTGATGTCGGGATGATCGACGTGAGGGGCTTTGTGGCCCTTCAGATAAAGCAGGGCTTGAACAAGACGACGGCGGGGCGCAGACTGGCCTCGGTGAGGTCCTTTCTCAAATTTATGCACAGGGAGGGCTATATCAAATCCAACCCGGCAAAGCTGGTGTCTACGCCTAAGACACAGGCGGCATTGCCCAGGTTTCTTTCTGTTGACGACGCATTTACCCTCATCGAAAAACCGGAGGGGATAGGATTTATTCACGCCAGGGACAGGGCTATCCTGGAACTCCTTTATTCCAGCGGGTTGAGGGTAAGCGAGATCGCCGACCTGAATACCGACGACATCAATACCAGGGAAGGGCTGGTAAAGGTCAGGGGAAAGGGGAGAAAAGAGCGCATACTGCCCGTCGGCGCCAAGGCGGTGGATGCCGTGAAGTCGTATCTCGTGGAGAGGATACTCCTCAAGAGGAAGAGCGGGTCACTGTTTCTGAACAGAATGGGGACGAAACTTTCGGAACGCGGGGTAAGAAGGATCGTAGTGAAGTATGCGAGGATGGTCGGCATCAACGGCCGGATCGGGCCGCATACTCTGCGCCATACCTTCGCATCTCATTTGCTGCAGGGCGGCGCAGACCTGAGGGTCATCCAGGAACTCCTCGGCCATTCCTCCCTTTCGACTACCCAGAAATACACACATCTTGATATCACCCACCTGATGGATGTGTACGACAAGGCCCATCCCCTTTCAGACAACGAGGAAAAATAGAAGGCGTCTTTTTAGGCCAGATTATTTATTGAAATGTGGTAGACACTAAAGGACATAGTGTTTTTCCCTCATTCCTGCCTGCCGGCAGGCAGGCTCGCTTCGCTCCGGGGAACTTGCCCTCTTTATTATCAGAGACACACTGTATGAGTATCGGGCAAGTAAAGCCGCTCAAACACTATGCCCTTCCGACATTCAGGAAAATTTGTGAATAAAGTGGGCTAAGAGCCTGTCGGACTTAGGCCGTGTATGCAACTGTCTTTGCATCGGAACAGTCGTAACCGGGTGAATCTGCCGTATATTATTTCAAACATAGTTGGCAAGCAGCTTTCCAGCCCTCTATAAATC
>JBJKPE010000053.1:0-10764 GCA_046706685.1 Thermodesulfovibrionales bacterium
AGGCGTCCCATATGAGGTAGTTTATCCTGCTCTTGACAAGGGGCATCCTGATCTTCTTTACGTCTATCCATACCAGGAGCTCAAAGTTGAGAGCGCTGTCTCCGAAGGATATGAAGCGGGCCTCGGACGGAGGGTAATCAAGAATGTCGGAGGATTCTTTGGCCACCACCAGAAGTGTTTCTTTTACAAGATTGACATCGCTGCCGTAGGAAACGCCGACGGGGATGTGGATTCTGACTATGTTGTCTGTGTACGACCAGTTTATCAGCTGGTTAGAGATAAGCTGGGCATTCGGTATGATAATATCTATATTGTCTACGGTGCGAAGTGTCGCCGTTCTGATACCTATGTCCACGATCTTTCCGGAGTTATCGCCCATAGTTACCCAATCGCCCCTCTTGACCGTCTTTGACGTAAGTATCACGAAGCCGCTGACAAAATTATTGGCGATGTCCCTGACTCCGAACCCAATCCCTATGCCCAGTGCGCCGGCCACGGGGAGGAGGAGCTTCCAGCTTATTCCCATGATCGCCAGAGTGGTCATGACAACAATTACCATTGCGACGTTGTAAACCAGTATATCGATAGTGCTTGCCACATCCTCCCCGTGACTTTTGTAGTAAAGGTACATTCGAATGGCAGACCGCAATATCCTTGTCAGCACCAGGAGGACATAAAAACCGACAACCCCCTTGATAAGCGAAGCAAGGCTTATACTGAGAGCCTCGACATTCACGATCGGATAAGCCAGTACAGGTCCCGCGTACTTTGAAACCTGCGGCACCGAAAGAACAAGGTTGGCTATGAATATGACATAAATAACGGTAAGAAACACGAGGACATAATGGCTGAGATCGACAGTCAGGCCCTTGTCCAGATTCTCCTTATCCGAAATCCGCATCAAAACCAGGGGGACCACTTTCCTCAATGCTATATACAAAAGAGTGACGAAAAGGATCGCTAATATCAGATACACATCGGTGCGCGGGAAAACTTCCTTTATAAAGGATGAAATCATTCTGGCCTCATGAACGGTAGCCGCCGGTGTCGATGAGTCAAAATATCACAGAACCGGCACGTTGTCAAATAAACGCGGCACAATCCCTCGTGGAGCGTGGCTGCAGACATCTAAAAAGGGCCCCCGACTTGCGGAGCCCGTCCGGCCTGACCGGGCTTGCGGGAATGACCGAAAGAAGTGCTTGGTGCCCTGACTTGTCATTCCGGCTTGTCCGGCCTGTCCCGACCCTCACGGGGAAGCTTTCCTGCTCCTCTTCTCTGAAAGGTTACGACCTGATTGAACGAAGGACGCGGTTTCCGGAGCACAGGGGAAAGCATCAGCCCTGCCGCTCATCCTGCGCCCTCAACTTCTCCAGGGCCTTTTTTGCGGCGAGGGCCTCTGCCTCCTTCTTCCTGTTACCCGAGGCCAGACCGAGTTCTTCTCCTTCAAGGTATACCGCCACGGTGAAAATCCTTTTGTGTTCCTTGCCCTGCTGCTTCACCACCCTGTATTCAGGGAGGGTCCCGCGCAGAAACTGGGTTTTTTCCTGTAGCTCGGTCTTATAATCGTAGAATTCTCCCGTTTCTATGGCGCTTTCTATCTTTGCCACGAAGAAATCCACCACCATCGCACGCGTCCTCTCATACCCCCCGTCCAGATATACGGCGCCCACGACCGCCTCCAGGGCGTCGGCGAGAATGGACTTCTTGTCCCTCCCCCCGCTTGACTCCTCCCCCTTTCCAAGGAGAAGATAATCCCGGAGAGACAGCGAGGCCGCGATCTCCGCAAGCACTGCTTCGCAGACCAGGTAGGACTTCATCTTGGCAAGGACGGACTCACTGTAGAGCTTTTCGAGACGGAAGAGATATTCCACGATTATCAGCCCGATAACCGAATCACCCAGAAACTCCAGACGCTCATTATATGAGGACGTCTTGTCTCTCTGTTCGTGATAAAAGGATTTGTGCGTAAGAGCCTCAAGCAGAAGTCCACGGTCTTTAAAACCGTAGCCAAGATTTTCCTCGAGGCCAGTCAGTTCGTGATTCGGCCCGGAAGAGCTCAACTCTCGAACTTTTTGAAAAGGAGGCAGGCGTTCGTACCCCCGAAACCGAAAGAATTCGAAAGGGCGTAATCGATGTCGGCCTTCCGCGCCTTATTCGGGACATAATCGAGATCGCACTCCGCGTCGGGATTATCCAGATTAATTGTCGGGGGTATCAGCGAATTGTAAACGCTCAAAACAGACACGACCGCTTCGACGCCGCCTGCCGCGCCCAGGAGATGGCCGGTCATCGATTTTGTCGAACTGATCGCCACCTTATAGGCATGGTCGCCGAAAACGGTTTTAATCGCGCTGGTCTCGATTTCATCTCCGTATTTTGTCGAGGTACCGTGGGCGTTGATATAACCCACCTGCGCAGGTTCGACTCTCCCGTCGTTCAGCGCCATCGCCATGCACCGGGCGCCGCCTTCACCTCCCGGCGCAGGCGCCGTTATGTGATAGGCATCGCCGGTTAGACCGTATCCGACAATTTCGGCGTAGATCCGTGCATTTCTCCGGACCGCATGCGTGAACTCCTCGAGTATGACGATTCCCGAGCCCTCGCCCATGACAAAACCGTCCCGGTCCCTGTCAAAGGGCCTGCTCGCCTTCTCAGGCTCATCGTTCCTCGTGGAAAGGGCCTTCATGGCATTAAACCCACCTATGCCCATCATGGTGATCACCGACTCCGTGCCCCCCGCGATCATCGCGTCGGCATCCCCACGCTGTATCACTTTGAATGCGTCTCCTATGGCATGGCTGCCCGTCGCACACGCCGTTGCAACGGCCGAATTGGGTCCTTTCGCTCCGAACTTTATCGAAATCTGACCGGCGGCGAGATTGATGATGAGCATCGGTATAAAGAAGGGGGTAATCCTTCTTGGGCCCTTCTCAAGCAGGACCTTATGGTAATGTTCGATCGCAGGCAGCCCCCCCATGCCGGCACCCACAAACACGCCGACCCTTGCCGCGTTACTTTCATCTATCTTCAGTCCCGAATCCTCCAGCGCCATGGAAGCCGCTGCCACGCCGAAATGGATAAACCTGTCCATTTTCTTCACTTCTTTGGGCTCGATATAGTCTTCCGGGTCAAAGCCGTCCACTTCGCCGGCTATCTGCGTCTGAAAGGCCGAGGCATCGAACCTGCTGATCCGGACTATGCCCGACCGTCCCTCGGTCAGACCCGACCAGCTCTTCTCAACACCAATGCCCAACGGCGTGACAAGCCCGAGCCCTGTTATGACAACCCTTCTGGGATCCATTTACGATTGCTTGTTCTTTATGTATTCGACTGCGTCCTTGACCTTCGCGATCTTCTCTGCGTCCTCGTCCGGGATCTCTATATTGAAGGTCTCCTCGAAGGCCATGACCAGTTCGACGGTGTCAAGCGAATCAGCCCCCAGGTCTTCAACAAACGAGGCATCCGGCACTACATCGGCCGGGTTCACTCCAAGCTGCTTTGCTATTATCTCCTTAACTTTTTCTTCAACCATAATAAAAACCTCCCGTTCATTTCAAAATTAGTATCACACTTACGACTATTTATGTAATGCAACGCCCCCTCTCCGTCCTCACATATACATGCCGCCATTGACATGGATGACCTGTCCCGTGATATACCCGCTGTCGGGCGACGCAAGAAACATGACAGCGTTCGCGACGTCATCGACGGAGCCGAATTTTCCGGCCGGTATAGATTTTAACATTTCCTGTCTCACATTTTCAGTCAGAGCGTCCGTCATCGCGGTGGATATAAAGCCGGGGGCTACCGCATTCACTGTAATGCCCCTGCTCGCATACTCCCTCGCGACGGTCTTAGTCAACCCTATGATGCCCGCCTTGGATGCGCTGTAATTAGACTGGCCGGGGTTCCCCATAAAGGCGACAACAGAGGCTATGTTCACAATTCTGCCGTATTTCTGTTTCACCATGGCCTTTACGGCCTCTTTGGAACAGAGGAACACCCCTTTCAAATTAATATTAATGACCGCGTCCCAGTCCGCCTCCTTCATCCTCAGCAGAAGTCCGTCACGCGTAATCCCCGCGTTATTTATCAGCACGTCGATCCTGCCGAATTCGCTCAGGATGTCGGAAAAGGCCTTCTCCACGTCTCCGGATTTCGAGACGTCCAATTTTACCGCCTTTGTCCTCACACCGAGGGACGACAGTGCCGTCGCCGCCTCTACTGCGCTTTCTTCTGATATATCGGCCACGGCCAGGCTGGCTCCCCTCCCGGCAAAGCCCTCCGCAATCGCCCTGCCTATCCCCCTGGCGCCGCCGGTTACCATGACGACTTGTTCTTTCAGATCCATCTCTTTCCCCCTTAAAAATGTCCATCATTTTAACAGAGTAGCTCCATCTTTTCCAGTCATTTTGTGGTCCGTCCCGGACCTCCTTCGTTCTGTGGTATAATAATGGCTCCGCAACGATTTACGGAGCGACAAATCTTCCCGAAAAGGAGAGAGTTAATATGACAGGAAAAGTCTATCTTATAGACGTTACAAACAGGGACGGCGTGCAGACATCGCGCATTCTCCTTCCCAAATTATCGAAGACGATGCTCAACATCTACCTCGATGAAATGGGTGTCTTTCAGAGTGAAATAGGGTTCCCCACCCTGAAACATGAGGTAAACTATATCAACGCAAACCTCGAACTGGCGAAGGCCGGCGCGATCAGACGGATCCACCTGGAGGGATGGTGCAGGGCCATCCCGGAAGACGTCAGGCTATCCTTTAAGAACTGCCCTGATATAAAACACCTGAACATATCCATGTCCACATCGGAGATCATGATCCAGGGGAAATTTCAGGGGAAAAAGACGTGGAAAGATATCGTAAAGTCCATGGTGGAGGCTGTCAAAACCGCAAGGGAGCTCGGCGCCGAGACAGTCGGCATAAACGCTGAGGACGCTTCGCGAACCGAACTGGACCGGCTGATAGATTTCACCCTTGCTGGCAAAGAGGCCGGCGCTGACCGCTTCCGGTATTGCGACACCCTCGGAACGGATGATCCGATAACAATTTACGAGAGGATAAAGGCCCTGGCCCTGGCAACCAAGTTCCCCCTTGAAATGCACTGCCACAACGACCTCGGGATGGCTGAAGCCGTGTCCTGCGCGGGCGCCCAGGGCGCCATCGAAGGGGGGGTAGATACGTACATAAATACTACTATAAACGGTTACGGGGAGCGCTGCGGAAACTGCGATCTGGTGGCCACAATCCTTGCCCTCAAGTATTCACACGGGCTGAGCCAGAAAGTACACCTCGACGAACACGTGGACTTGAAAAAGTCCTGGAAGATGGCAAAATACGGGTCTTATGCCTTCGGGCTGCCGATCCCTATAAACCAGCCCGGGGTAGGAGCGAATGCGTTCGCACATGAATCAGGCATTCACGCCGATGGCGCTCTTAAGGACAGGCGCAACTATGAGCTTTATGACCCCGAAGACGTCGGCAGAGGCGAGCCGGAGCTCCTTGAAACGGGCAGGGTAATAACCACGGGCGAATACGGCGGCATCAAAGGGTTCAGGCATGTATACGACAAACTCGGAATACATTTCGAGACCGACGACGAGGCCAGGCGTATACTGGAACTGGCCCAGTATGCGAACCTGCACACACAGAAGCCTCTCACCGACGATGAGTTGCGCCTTATCGCCACGTACCCGGATATCGTCAGGAAGATACTCACAGTTGCCGTGTAGACAGGGCGCGATGTTGCCCCGGCGTTGCCCGGCAATGAGAAACTCTGTGCTGCCCCCTATCAGGTTATAACCTCCATTGGAGGGAAAGTTCCGGAGAAGTCCCGGGGCCAGGCCGCCCCGGGATCTCCGGACTGATCATCAACTTCAGAAAGGAGAAACAAGATGAGCGAAGCGACAATACAGGTCGACGGCATGTCGTGCCAGCACTGCGTAATGAGAGTGAAGAAAGCGGTAGAAAGCCTTCCTGGCATCACTGATCTCGCAGTAGAAGTGGGACGCGTCACGGCTACTTTTGACGAGTCCAGGGTGCAGAAAAAGGATATCGAGGGAGCCATCGTAAAGGCCGGCTATAAAATAAAAGGCTGAGGCGGCTCATCCGGACGCCCGCCTCCCGGACACGGATCTATCCCCTGATTTCTCCTCCGGTTCCCGCGAGTACGAAATCCACCAGTCCTTTGTGGACGGTTTCGACTTCCTCGTCGGTAAGGGTCCGGTCAGGACTGCGGTAGATTATCCTGAAGGCCAGGCTTTTCTTCTTCTCAGGGATGTTCTTTCCTTCGTAAGAATCGAAAAGCTCGACATCCTCTATATATTCTGAGGTAAATTTTTTTATTACATCCCTTACGGCCGCGGAAGTCATCTTCTCATCCAGGACAAACGCCATATCTCTTTCTATGGCAGGATATTTAGGGACCGGCGAGTAACGCGCGCTTTCCGGGAGGAACGACAAGAGTATATCGGCGTCAATCTCGAAAACCAGCACCTCCGGCTTCCTCATCTTCAGGTTGAGGCGTTGCACCACGTCCGGGGCGAGCTCGCCGATGAAGCCGAACTTTCGACCTTCTCTCATCATATCAGCCGATTTTCCGCCGTGAAGGAAAACCTCTTCCGAAGGCACGAAGTTAACGTCGCTCACCTTCAATTCCCCGAAAAGTGCACTGACAGCTCCTTTCAGCAGAAAAAAGGCCGGGGTATTCTCTTTCCAGAGAGAAGGCAACCCTTCCCTGTAGAATATTCCTCCGAGCCTCAATTCTTCGTCAGGGAGCCGGTCTCCCCTGTCGATAAAAACCTTGGAAACTTCATAAAGCCTCAGGTCTTTGGAGCCCCTCGAAATATTGTAGACGAGATTGTTGACAAGAGCCGGCACGAGGGTCGTCCTCATGAGAGCGTCTTCCTGCCTCAAAGGGTTGATCACCCCGACATGTCTTCTCCTGATATCGGTCTCCGGCAGGTCAAGCAGGTCAAGGTCGGCCGGGTTCATAAAGCTGTAGTTTATCACCTCGGTGAAGCCGGACTTCGTCATCGCTTCATGCATTCTCCCGACGTTAGTCTTCTTCCGGGTTATGCCTCCTCCTGAAAGAGGGCTCTTCGGCAGCGTCACGGGGACATTGTCATAATTGTAAATCCGGGCTATCTCTTCGGCCAGATCCACATACTGCGTCACGTCCCTTCTGTAAGCAGGCGGAAAGGCCCCGAAGCCCTCCCCGCTTTCTTCAGTCCTTATGCCTACCCCTGCGAGCATGGTTCGCATTGCGTCTTTCGAAAGCTCCGTACCGAGGATACTGTTTATCCTTTCATGATTCGCCTCAATCCGGAGAGGGACAAATTTTCTGGGATAGGCGTCAACAAGCCCATGTATCTCCCCTCCGCCGGTCTCTTGTATGAGAAGGGCAGCCCTGTCCAAAGCCCTTTCGAGGAACTCTATATCGGTCCCCCTCTCGAACCTGTATGAAGATTCACTCTTCAGACCAAGTTTCTTTGAGGTCCTGCGTATCGAGGCAGGAAGGAAGTAGGCGCTTTCAAGAAAAATATTTACGGTATCCGGTGTGACACTCGATTCGTCCCCGCCCATAATACCGGCTACCGCCACGGGCTCCCGGGAATCCCATATCAGGAGGGCATCTTCGGGCAGTTTCCTTTCCACTCCGTCAAGCGTCGTGATAGCAGCCTTCTGCCCGGCGGGTGCGACCCTTATCCTGCGGTCCGCAAGTTTGTCGGCATCGAATGCATGCAGGGGATGGCCGAGTTCCAGCAGGACATAATTCGTTATGTCGACGATGTTGTTATTCAGGGACCTTATACCGCATTTATCAAGCCTGGCCCTGATCCAGTCCGGCGAATCGACCACGGTAACACCTGTTATCAGCCTCCCGGAATATCTGTGACACAGTTCCGGATCAACTATCTCCACCGTTACGCCCGGATCTGGAAGGTTCCCCCCGATTTCGGCAACCGGCGGCTTGAGGGCAAGACCGAGGGCAGCTGCGGCTTCCCTGGCGATGCCGAGGATGCTGAGGCAGTCCGGCCTGTTAGGGGTAACATTAACTTCGAAGATGACATCGTCTCCGACATCCTCCATGCCCTCGACCTCGAGGCCGGCCATGGTAAGTCTGTCCGCCACCTCCGTGGGGGCCGCCTTAATATCTGCAAAATCCTTTAACCAGTCGAACGAAACTTTCATAGGCCTCTGAAAATCAGAACCCCAACCCGGGACGGTTCATTATACATAACGTCATTAATCATATGTCATTCCCGCACGCAAAGCGCGCCTGCCTGTCCGGTAGGCAGGTCGGGAATCCTTCTGTAAAAAGCATGGGAAGGATTCCGGACAAGCCGGAAAGACAAACTGCACTCGACTTTATGTTGTCACGTGTAAACGACATCAGAACTGCCTCAGGAATCTGATATCGTTCTCGTAAAAAAGCCTGATGTCGTCTATGGAATATTTCAGAAGCGTGATCCTCTCGACCCCCATCCCAAAGGCAAACCCTGTGAACTGTTCGGGGTCATAACCCGCCATCTCGAACACCCTGGGATTAACGAGGCCCGAGCCCAGTATCTCGATCCATCCAGTTCCCTTGCACATTCTGCAGCCGCTTCCGGAACAGAAAATGCATCCCATGTCCACCTCTGCGCTCGGTTCGGTGAAGGGGAAGTAGCTGGGCCTGAACCTCACAGGGATATCCCGACCGAAAAAAGTATGGATGAAGAGTTCCAGCACCCCCTTCAGATCACTGAAGGAAATGCCGGTATCAACCATCAGTCCCTCGATCTGGTGGAACATCGCCGTGTGCGAGACATCGGCGTCGCACCTGTATACCTTCCCCGGGGCTATGATCCTGAGCGGCGGTTTGTGCTTCTCCATTACGCGAACCTGTACGGGTGAAGTGTGTGTCCTTAGCACCACATCATCAGAGACATAGAATGTGTCCTGCATGTCGCGCGCCGGGTGGTCTCTGGGAATGTTCAGGGCCTCGAAATTATAATAGTCCAGTTCGATCTCGGGACCGTCCTCCACCCGAAACCCCATTGAGACAAAAATATCCTGTATCTCCGAAAGGACCTGATTAATGGGGTGTCTTCTGCCGAAAGGGGTAAACTTGCCGGGCAGTGTGATATCGGTCTTTTCCGCAAGAAGTCTTTCCGCCTTCTCCTTTTCCTTCAGCGACAGTTCGAGACTTCCCAACGTTTCCTCGGCAAAACCCTTCATTTCGTTGAGGACCTTGCCGTACTGCCGCCTTCTGTCAGGCGGGATGGAAGAAAGAGCCTTCAACTGCGAAGTCAGAAGCCCTTTCTTACCCAGATACTTTGTCCTTACCTGTTGAAGACCGGTCAGATCTGACGCCTTGCCGACTTCTTCCAGGAACTGCTGCTTCAAAGAAGAAAGTTCATCCACGCGTTCTAGGAAGCCAGGGCCGTCTTTGCCGTCTCAACTACCTCGCTGAAAGCCTTGGGATCGTGATAGGCCAGATCGGCGAGGGCCTTTCTGTCGAGAGCTATATTGGCTTTTTTCACGCCCGCCATAAACTGGCTGTAGTTCAATCCTATCGCGCGGACAGCAGCGCTGATTCTGGTAATCCAAAGGGCCCTGAATTCTCTTTTCTTGGCCTTCCTGTCACGGTAGGCGTATTGCAGTGCCTTGTCGACCGTCTCCGTGGCCGACTTGTAAAGACGGCTCTTGGCACCTGAATATCCCTTGGCCCTTTCCAGGATCTTCTTCGTTCTCCTTCTTGTCTTAAAACCACCTTTTGCCCTCGGCATCTCTTCCTCCTTTACCGAAAAACGGATGAGAGAAAACTCTCCCCTTCTTCCGCAATATGTTTATGAATACGGCAACAGTTTCTTGATGTTCTGGTAATCACTGTCGGAAACCAGGGCAGTCTGCCTCAGGCTCCTCGTCCTCTTCGGGGGCTTCCCTGTAAGAATGTGGCTCTTAAACCCCTTCCGCCTCTTGATCTTTCCGGTCGCAGTAAACTCAAACCGTTTGGCTGCGCCTCTATGAGTCTTCAGCTTTGGCATTTCTTCCTCCAAAAATCTAAAGTTGGACCGTGGTAAAAATGCAGCTCCACCGGTCTTAAGCCATAAATTATAACTCAAAAAAAATTATTTGTCACTTACAGTCACGGAAAGCCCTGGCATATGGAAGTTCACGAATTAAAATGCTTACGCTGAAAGCAGCAGGCTAAGACTTCGGGGCAACGACCATCGTGATATGGTTTCCCTCAAGTCTTGGCTGCTGTTCGACCTGAAATTTTCCCGTAAGTGCCTGAGTGATCTTTTCGAAAACCTTCATGCCGAACTCAGGCCGGATAATTTCTCTTCCCCTGAAATACATCACGACCTTGGCTTTGTCCCCTCCTTCGATGAACCTGTTTATATTCCTGATCTTCAACCCGAGGTCGTGTTCATCTATCCGTGGGCGTATTTTCACCTCTTTTACATCAGCCGTCTTCTTCTGTGCATGCTTCTTGTTAAGCTGATACTTATACTTGCCGAAGTCCATTATCTTGCAGACAGGCGGGACGGCGCTCGGCGAAATTTCCACCAGATCCAGTTCCCGGACGACGGCCAGGTCCAGTGCCTCTCTTATCGTCATCACTCCAAGCTGCTCGCCGCCGCTGTCAATAACCCTCGCCTCTTTAACCCTGATCTGCTGGTTAACCCTTATACCCTTGCTGAGATCTTTACCGCTTATGTTTTCACCCCCTGGATTTTATCTCTTCCTGAAGAAGAGACGTC
>JBJKPE010000054.1:0-25436 GCA_046706685.1 Thermodesulfovibrionales bacterium
AAACATCCAAGACCTTCATGCTCCATTATAATTTCCCTCCCTTCAGCGTCGGAGAGGTAAAACCGCTGAGGTCTCCCGGGAGGCGTGAAATAGGCCACGGCATCCTGGCGGAAAGGTCGCTGAAGGCAGTGATGCCGTCAAAAGATGCATTCCCCTATACGGTGAGGATTGTTTCCGATATCCTGGAATCAAACGGATCCTCATCGATGGCAACGGTCTGCGGCGGCACCCTCGCGTTGATGGACGCAGGGGTACCGATAAGGATGCCCGTGGCGGGCATCGCAATGGGCCTTATCAAGGAAGGGGACAGGGTGGTCGTGCTCACTGACATCCTTGGCCTCGAAGACCACCTCGGTGATATGGATTTCAAGGTCACCGGGACGGCGAACGGTATCTGCGCGTTCCAGATGGATACGAAGATAGGTGGTATATCAAGAGAAATAATGGAAAAGGCCCTGGAACAGGCGAGGCAGGGCAGACTGTTTATTCTCGGGAAAATGGCTGAAACTATAGCTCAGCCGCGTTCCAATCTTTCCGCGCACGCGCCGAGAATTTATACTATGCATATAAAGCAGGAGAAGATACGCGAAGTGATCGGCACGGGCGGAAAGGTTATCAGGGGCATTATCGAACAGACCGGGGTGAAAATCGATATAGACGACAGCGGCCTGATTAATATAGCGGCTGCAGACGGCGTTGCCGCCCAAAAGGCGATCGACATCATAAACGGAATCACGGCTGAGGCCGAACTTGGAAAAATATACCTGGGCAAGGTGAAGAGGATAATGGACTTCGGCGCCTTTGTCGAGATACTCCCGGGTACCGAGGGCCTTGTCCATATCTCACAGCTTGCGGATAAGAGGGTGGCCAAGGTAACGGACGTCGTCAACGAAGGCGACGAGGTCATGGTAAAAGTCATCGAGATAGACAAGATGGGCAGGATCCGGCTTAGCAGAAAGGAAGCATTGACAGAGGACGGTTCCAAGGCCGTTTAAGCAGGACATAAGACCTTTTTTTGAGGGGATTTCCATATCCCCTTTTTACTTTCTTTTTTCCATAGTGCCATGCGGGGATGCGGTGCTCCGGGTCCGTGGAGAGACGGTCTGTTCATCGGTGCCGAGGCCGCGAGATAAGAGTCAAAATATGTTCAAAAAAGAATATCTGGAAAATGGAATACCGGTTGTGATGGAGCCGTTCAAAACGGTTCGCTCGGTCGCTGTCGGCGTTTGGGTGAAGGTCGGCTCGCGGTATGAACCTCACGAAGAGAACGGCATTTCCCACTTTCTCGAACATATGTTCTTCAAGGGTACGAAGAAAAGAGACACGAGGGACATCGCAGTTGAAATAGATTCGATGGGTGGGGACCTTAACGCATTTACCTCAAGGGAACATACAGCATTTTATATAAAAGTACTTGACGAGTATCTCGATAAGGGGATAGACCTGCTTTCGGACATCCTGGTGAATTCCATCTTTCCGGAAGACGAACTGGAGAAGGAAAAGAAAATAGTAAAGGAAGAGATAAAGATGGTGGAGGACACCCCGGACGACTATGTCCATGACCTCTTCAACTTGACGGTCTGGGGGGAAGAGGGGCTCGGACAGTCTATCCTCGGACGCAGGGAAACCGTCGCTTCTTTTACCAGGGAAGATAAATTGTCTCATATCAGGAGATATTACGGTACGAAGGACATTGTCATTTCCTGTGCGGGTAATTTCGTGCCCGGAGACCTCATGAAGATGCTCGGTAAACGCTTCGGAGGACTTCGACATGGTTCGGAGCCGAAGAAGGGAACTCCCCCCGTGTTTCGGCGGGACATGCGGGTCTATACGAAGGACATGTCCGAGGCCCATATTTGTGTCGGGGTGCCGGGCCTTTCGCAGACGAGCGACGAAAGATATGCTTTTTTCCTTCTCAATACGGTCCTTGGAGCAGGGGTGAGTTCACGCCTGTTCCAGGAGATACGGGAGAGAAGGGGACTGGCTTACTCGGTATATTCCTTCACCTCTTCTTACGTGGATACCGGGCTTTGGGGAGTCTATGCGGGGGTGAGCAAACGCAGGATCAGGGAGGTTGCGGAAGTTATCGTGAACGAAATGCTGGACCTTAAGAACACTCTTACCGATACCGAACTTGAAAGGGCGAAGAAGCACCTGAAAGGGAATCTCATATTAGGCCTTGAGTCAACCAGCAGCAGGATGAACAACATAGCTCGGCAGGAAATATATTTCGGCAGGTACATCTCGCCTGACGAAATCATGAAAGCTGTCGAGAGGGTTGACCTCATACAGGTAAAAGACCTGGCGGACAGACTGATCAAAAAACATCTCTTTTCGGTCACTGCCTATGGACCAATACAGAAGAACATCCTGGATGCCATCCTACTCTGAGACGGGCCTGAACCTGTGTGCAGGCAACGATGATTGCCGCTGAGGCTCACAGCCCCGTGGTTTGTACAAATTCGATCTTTGTGTCATAATTAACGACGAAGGAAGTGGCATCTTATTCTTTGGTGGGCCCCACTGACAAACCGCCATTTAGAGGGAAAACCAGCGTGAAATTGAAGTTTTTCTTTGTCGCGACGCTCATCTGTCTTGTGACGTCCTGTGCGACTGCGCAGCCGAGGGTCGGAGAAGGCACGGACGTCCATTCATACAAGGCGGACTATTACTATATCCTGGGATACCGTTCTTATATTGGCCACCAATGGGATGACGCTGTCGCCTACTACAAAAAAGCTCTCCAATACGACCCCGGTTCACCTTATCTCATGACTCAGATAAGCGATGTACTCTACCGCTCGGGAAAGGTGTCGGAGGCTCTACCCCTCGTCGAGGAAGTTACAGGGAAGAACCCGGACTATGTCCCTGCTCTTATGCTTCTGGGCGAAATCTATTACAACGAGAAAAGGGCTGATGACGCCATACGTATTTACAGAAAGGTCCTGGAAATCAGTCCGGATGACCGCTCAGCCGCCCTGTTCCTCGGTAAGCTCTATTACGGCAACGGGCAGTTCGATGAGGCGGTCCGGGTTTTGGAGAAAATTCTGAAGAAGGACCCGTCAGATGTCGCCGCCCTGGATTATCTCGGGTCTGTCTATATAGAGAAAAAGGATTATGACATCGCAGAAAAGTATCTAAAAAAAGCGCTGGATGTCAGCCCGGATCTCGACAACATATATTTCAAACTGGGTGTGATAGCTGAGATGAGAGAGAAATGGGGTGAGGCGTCGGAAAACTATCAGAAGGCTTTGGCATATGACCCCCACAATGAGCAGGCGAGGGAAAGGCTGGCTGAGGTTTACTTAAAGCAGAAGGAGATCGATAAGGCGATAAACGAGCTTGAGACGCTGAGGAGGCAGGAACCAGAGAATGTGGACGTAAACGTCAGGCTCGGTACGCTTTACTTTGAACGGCAGGATTATGAGCGGGCATTGGATGAGTTCAGGTCCGCTCTGAAGGCCAAGCCGGGGAATACGTCTCTCATGTTCTACAAGTCCCTGGTTCTCGAGGAACTGGGGAGATTCGACGAGGCCGCATCGGAATTGAAGAAGATCACAGCCCTTGATCCTAAGAATGCCAGCGCCTTTCTGAACCTTGCGTACGTATACACCAGGCAGAATAAAATCGATGACGCCATAGCGGTGTATGAGGAGGTCCTGACTTTCAACAGGGAGACCCCTGAGGTTTATCTCTATCTCTCGGACGCTTACATGCACGAGGACAAATTTCAGAAAGCAGAAGAGATTCTCAGAAAAGCCATCGCCGCGTTTGGGGGCAACGATGAACTGCATTACAGTCTTGCCATAGTGATGGATAAGACTGGCCGCTTCAAGGAAATGGTCGCTGAACTGAAGAAGGCCATCGAGCTGAATCCGAAAAATGCAGACGCGCTGAATTATCTCGGTTACTCTTTTGCGGACAGGAATATCAATCTCGACGAGGCGGAGTCGCTGGTCAAGAGGGCGCTGGAGATCAAACCTGACAACGGCTATATTCTCGACAGCCTGGGTTGGGTATATTACAGGCAGGGAAAATACCCTATGGCGCTTGATTTGATTAGCAAGGCCGCGGGTCTTTCGAAGGATGATCCTGTCATAATGGAGCATATGGGCGACGTGTATCGCGCGCTCCGCATGCCTGAAAAGGCTGTTGCATCATGGAAAAAAGCGATATCAGGCCCCGAAAAAGAAAAAGGCCTGAAAGAGAGAATCGAAAAGAAGATCAGGGAACTGAGAGTAAAGACGAATGACAGATGAATCGCCGTCCGATCAGAATTCAGGGCGGATATGAAGCTGAAACTCGGGGCACCTGCTAAGATAAACTGGTTCCTGGCCGTCCTGGGAAAAAGAGATGACGGCTATCACGATATCGCGAGTCCCATGCAGTGCGTGAGTCTTTTCGACGAGCTTTCTTTTGAACATGCGGAAGACATACAGTTGATCTCGGGCATGGATGTGCCTGCCGCGGAGAATCTCGTTTACAGGGCAGCATTGCTTCTGAAGAAAGTTTCGTCTTACCGAAAAGGTGCAAAAATAACGCTGACGAAAAATATTCCGTTGGCCGCCGGGCTCGGCGGGGGGAGCAGCGACGCGGCTTCCACCCTCATCGGCCTGAACCGCCTCTGGGGATTGGGATACAGCAGCGGCCAACTTATGAGGATTGCCGCCGGGATAGGATCCGATGTTCCTTTTTTCATAGAGGGCCGTCTTTCTCTGGTGGAAGGACGGGGTGAGAAGGTGCGCGCTCTGAAGTGCGAAACTACCGTGCCCATGCTCCTTGTGAAGCCGGACCTGGAGATTTCCGCAGGGTGGGCGTACCGGAATTGCGAGGCAGAGTTGACAAAAAGGAGCATTGATATTAAACTTTTCTGTCAAGCTCTGGACGGGAAGGACTTTGCCCGGCTGAGGGAAATGGTTTTCAACGATCTCGAAAGTTCCGTTGTTAGGGAATACCCCGTGGTTGGAGAGATAAAGAAGATGCTGAGTGAAAACGGGGCCGTAGTCGCTTCTATGAGTGGAAGTGGTCCAACGGTTTTCGGGGTATTTGATTCTACAGAGGATGCAGAGAGAGCCTCACTGAATATGGGGAAGAGAATGTGCAGAGTCGTGAGTACACTGGTGTGATTCGGGAAGCAATGACGGATTCGATTATCCTGGTTACTGTTGGGGCGTCGACAAACGGCAAGTCAGGAGATTTTGGATCTCCCATGTGGAGGTTCGAATCCTCCCGCCCCAGCCACGTTACTGTGAACAGAGAAGGGAAGAGCGGAACATCTCACCGTTTCTTCTATTTATTAAGGGTAAAGGGGGTATAATGCCAGAAGGCCTGAAACTTTTTACCGGAACCGCGCACGGTCAGCTTGCGGGGGAAGTTGCATCTTACCTGAACATCGGCGTGGCCGACGCTACGGTCTCGGCCTTCAGCGATGGTGAGACACTGATTCGTGTCAACGAAAACGTAAGGGGCTCGGATGTTTTTGTTATACAGCCGACATGCACCCCGGTAAACGACAACATTATGGAACTGCTTCTCATTGTCGATGCGTTGAAGAGGGCGTCGGCAGGCCGGATCACGGCGGTCATTCCTTATTATGGATATGCCAGACAGGACAGAAAAGTCCAGCCCAGGGTGCCGATATCCGCAAAGACGGTTGCCGATCTCATCAACGCGGTCGGAACCAGCAGGGTCCTCACCGTGGACCTTCATGCCGGCCAGATTCAGGGCTTTTTCAATATGCCGGTTGATAATCTTTACGCGGCGCCGGTGCTGCTGGAATATATACGCCAGCAGTACGATGCCTCCAACCTCGTTATAGTATCTCCTGACGCGGGGGGGGTGGAGCGTGCGAGATCTTTTGCAAAAAGGCTCAAATGTTCCATCGCCATTGTTGACAAGAGACGTGAAAAGGTGAACGAATGCGAGGTGATGAATGTCATAGGAGACGTAGAAAACGTCGACGCGCTTATTGTCGACGACATGGTCGACACGGCGGGCACTATTACCCAGGCGGCCGCGGCGCTGAAAGATAAAGGGGCTCGGAGGGTTTCAGCCGCCTGCACCCACGCCGTCCTTTCAGGGTCGGCAGTTGAGCGGATCAATAAGTCAGCCCTCGGGGAGATGATCGTGACCAACACGATCCCGCTCGACAGCAAGCAGCAGCAGTGCGAAAAGTTGAAGGTTTTGAGCCTGGCCTCTCTTCTGGGAGAGGCGATACGGAGGATTCATGAGGAATCGTCCATAAGTTCTTTGTTTATATAGAAGAGGAGGAAAAGATGGAAAGATTCAGTATAGTTGCGGAAGCGAGGGAAGATCAGGGGAAAGGTGCCGCCAGGTCGCTTCGGAGGGAAGGAATGGTTCCGGCCGTTCTGTATAGAGAGGGAAGGGCGCAGTCGATCAAACTTTCCAGGAAGGAACTATCGAAACTCATCAATACCATAAAAGGTGAACAGGTGATGGTCAATCTTCAGTTTGCAGGGGGAGAAAAGAAACTCGCCCTTCTGAAGCACTATCAGGTGGATCCGATAAAGGGTGATCTGCTTCACACCGACTTCTTCGAGGTGTCGCTTACCGAAGAGGTTCGTGTGACAGTCCACGTTGTGACGACCGGAGAACCCATAGGGGTGAAGAGGGATGCGGGGATAGTCCAGCACGTCCTGAGAGAAGTCGAGATCGAGTGCCTCCCCGATAAGATACCCGGCCGGATAGAGGTCGACATCTCGCCGCTTGAGATAGGCCAGGCCTTCCACGTCTCGGACCTGAAATTCGAAGAGGGGATAGAGGTACTGACCGATCCTGGAGACGTTATCGTTACTGTCAGCGCTCCGGCGGTTGAAGCGGCGCCTGCGGCTGCGGAGGCTGCGGCGGCGCCTGCGGCTGCCGAGCCTGAAGTCGCAAAGAAGGGAAAGAAGGAAGAAGAGGGCTCAGAAAAGAAGGAGAAATAATCCTTGTGGCTTGTCGTGGGGCTTGGAAATCCAGGCAGCAAATATTCGCGTACACGACATAATATAGGCTTCCAGGTTCTGGATGAACTCGCGAAACGACACGGGCTCGAATTCAGAGAGAAGGCCGATTACCGCATATGCACCGGCTCCATGGAGGGCGATGAGATTGTCCTCGTGGAGCCGCTGACGTTTATGAACAGGAGCGGTACAGCGGTCAGGAAGATTGCGGGCAAATTCTTTGTCCCGCCGGAACACGTTATTGTTGTCCACGACGACCTTGATCTGGAAACAGGAGTACTAAAGATAAGGCGCAAAGGATCTTCCGGAGGTCACAGGGGGATCGAGTCTGTCATACAAAGTCTGGGGACGAAGGATTTTGTCAGGGTTAAGATCGGCATAGGGAGGTCGGGGGTTGTTCCAGCCGAAAAGTATGTTCTTTCGAAGTTCACAGGGGCCGAACTTCCGTCCGTAAAAGCTGCGATAATGGAGGCTGTTGAGTCGATTCATGCGATACTGACGGAGGGGGTTGAAAAAGCGATGAACAGATTCAACAGTGGCGGAAAGGCGGCCCGGGAAAGCGCCGAATGAGAATCGCAGACCGCTGAACCGCCGTTGACAAATGAAGCCTTCTATGATATTTTAAACAACTTTTAATAAAAAACAATAAATAAAGAGACGGGAGGGAGAGTTATGGAAAGCGTATCGTTTTTGTTTGTCGTTTCCGCTTTGTTTATCGGCGGCGCGTTCGGGTTTATCCTTCAGAGAGGAAGATTCTGCATGAACACCGCCTTCAGGGACACTATTTTCATCAAGGACTTCACGATGTTCCGTGCCTATCTGATAGCACTGTCGGTTATGATCATCGGCTCCAATATACTGAATGACGCCGGCTTGATCCATCTGCAGGCTCAGACGTTCTATCCATTGGCAAATATCATCGGCGGGTACATGTTCGGACTCGGCATGGTGATGGCGGGGGGCTGCGGCAGCGGGATCGTCTACAGGGTGGGGGAGGGTCAGCTCGCCTCCTGGCTTGCGGTGCTGGGATTCTTCCTTGGAATCGGTGCTACCACCCATGGTATGTTGCACCCGGTTTATGACATGCTCAGGGGCGTAACGGTTGGTCCCCCGCAGATGACCCTCTATGGGCTCTTCGGCGGAGGTGTAATGGCAAAATGGATCGTGATCTTTGTATTGTGCACTATTTTCTTCCTTTTCACGCTTAAGAGCAAACCCTTTGCCCTTAGAAAACAGAAAGGCTTCTACTGGTCCGTGACAGGCCTTCTGGCCGGCATTGTGGGTGTGATGGCGTTCTGGGCTTCCGAACACTGGGGCTCTCCGGGGTTTGCCAGAGGACTCAATTTTACGACTCCTACCGGAGAACTCTTCTTTACTCTTCTGACCGGCCATGCAAACGCGCCCAGATTCTTCCCGGAATACAGCTTGGGCAGCTTCTCGACTACATGGGCGGCCATATATATAATCGCCGTGCCGATCGGGGCCTTCATAAGCGCCAAGATGCTCAAGGAGTTCATATGGAAGGTCGCCCCTGCCAGAGAGCTTCTAACCGTTCTGGGGGGAAGTCTTATGATGGGTTTCGGGGCAGTGGTGGGCGGCGGATGTAATATCGGGCAGGCGCTTACGGGATTTTCGAGCCTGTCTGTCGGAAGTATCGTGGCCAGTGTTTTCATAGTTCTCGGCAACTGGACAATGGTTTATTTCAAGTTCATTAAGCCGATGAACGAGATGTAGATCTTTTTTCGGAGAATCCTTATGACCTGAGGTGTGCGAATGGCATTCCTCAGGTTTTTTTTGGGGGGATAGATGTGTTGTCTTCAGGCGCAGAAATTGTGCTGAGTTCGTGCACAGGCGGAAAGAGCATAATTCCGGGTCAAACTTCGCGCTCCTGGAAAAAAATCGGATATTATCTATAAACTAAATGCATGATGATTGATGGCCGGGAAAGCGAGATGTCCGACCTTTTTCTGCAGCTTAAGGAGATCTTCGCTGACCAATGCGGGCTTGAGGTCAGCGTCGACGTTCTTGTCGAAAATTTCCGTGACTCGAAGAGGATTGCGACCTTCGCCGCTATGTCTGGTTGCCAGACGGAAACGCAGGAGAGAGACGGATGCTACGTTGTGCGGATAACAGGCAGCATCTGCTGCGGATGAAAAAGGACGAGGTTATATGATGCAGGATAATTTTGTGGCTGACACCCTGAACATGAGTGACGAGGCTGTCATTTTGGGCGGCGGTCTTACGGGCCTGTCGGCGGGGTATGTATTGTCCGGGGCCGGCTTAGGGGTCAAGGTTTTTGAGAGTGATTCAATCGTTGGAGGCCTTTCCAGGACAATCGAAGAGAAAGGGTTTCGATTCGACCTTGGCGGCCACAGGTTTTTTACGAAGGACGAGAAGATCAACGACTTTGTGCGTGAATTGATGGGAGATGAACTTATTAGTGTTCCGCGCGCAAGCAAGATCTTCATGCGCGGTAAGTACTTCGACTACCCGCTGAAGCCCCTCAACGCCATGTTTGGCCTTGGGTTACCCGTTACACTCCGTATTCTTGCCGACTACGGGCTGGAAAAGGCGCGGAATCTGGTAAAGAAAAGCGAGGCGGTTTCCCTGGAAGACTGGGTGGTCAACCAGTTCGGCCGCACGATGTTCAATATCTACTTCAAGGGATACAGCGAGAAGGTCTGGGGCATAGGATGCGACCGCATAAGCGCCGAGTGGGTCGAACGGCGCATCACAGGGCTTTCGCTGGCGAAAGCGGTCAAAAACGCCTTTTTCAAATTCAGCGGAAAGGACGTTCCGAGCCTTGTGGACAGGTTCATGTATCCAAGGTTGGGAATAGGCCGTCTTTCCGACAGGATGAAAGAGGAGATAGACAGAGTCAATTACGTCCACACCGGAGCCGCAGTGGAACGCATCAACCATGATGGATATAAGGTGAAGAGCGTTGTTGTCCGCAAGGACAACCGTACGGTGACCGTGCCGGGAAGATATTTCATATCCAGCCTGCCGCTGACCGCGCTGGTGAGGAGTCTTGATCCGTCTCCGCCGGAGGCGGTCCTGGAGGCTGCGGCGAGGCTCAAGTTCAGGGACCTCGTGGTTGTGGCGGTAATGCTGAACAAGAAAAGAGCTACGGACCAGACCTGGATATATATTCCGGAGCAGAAAATACCTTTTGGAAGGATCCATGAGCCGACCAACTGGAGCGAGGACATGGCTCCTGCCGGCAAGACGCTTATGGTGATGGAATTCTTCAGCTTCAGGGGCGACGAAATCTGGAGCGCTGCCGACGAGACGCTTACCAGTATGACCGCAGAGAACCTGGAACGACTCGGTTTTATAAAGGGTTCGGATGTCATCAGCAGCAGGGTGGTCAGAGTGCCTAACGCCTATCCTATGTTTGATGTCGGATATGGAAAGCGCTGCGATGAAATACTGGCCTACCTTCGAGGGTTTGAGAACCTCTACATGGCCGGAAGGTGCGGTATGTTCAGGTATTACAACATGGACCATGCCATAGAATCCGGGATAGAGGCGGCCGAAGCCGTCATCGGCGCCCGCCGTGAGGAAAGAGGAGTCGCTATAGAGACGGTCCTGACAGGTGACGAACCATGCGCTGCGCATTAGTCATTCCCTCATGGGTCCCGGAGGACATTTTCTCGTCCAAGACGGCGAGCTCCCAGATTAACTACTGGCAGCCTCTGGGCACGCTCTATGTCGCGGCTGTACTCCAGAGGGCGGGACACGATGTGGAATTCTTCAACGGGGCGTTCATGACCCACGAGGCTGTTCTTGCCGGCATCCGAAAATTCGATCCTGGGTTCATCGGTATCTATTCGACCACCTTCGGATGGCAGAAGGCCAAAAAGACTGCCGCCGATATCAGGAAGATTCTCGGCGGAGGGACATTCGTCTGCGCCGGCGGCCCGTATCCCATTGCCGTGCAGGAGAGGTGTCTCGAAGATGCCGGAGACTGTATCGATGCGGTGGTGACGGGTGAAGGTGAATTCACTGTCCTCGAAATGGTAGAACGTATCGAGGCGGGCAAGTCCTTCGACGGCGTATTGGGAGTTGCCTGTCGCGAAGGCGGCAGGATCGTCAAGAATCCTCCGAGACCCCTGATCTCCGATCTTGATTCCCTTCCCTTTCCCGCCAGGGAGCTCCTCGGCGACGCGAGCCTTTACATACCGCCCCCTGCGACATATCGGCGCAAGCCGGTTGCGGTCCTGATGACTTCCAGAGGATGCAACAGGAGATGCATCTACTGTTTCCAGATAGACAAGGAACGCAAAAGCGGGATCAGGTACCGCGGTGTGGAGAGCGTTTTAAGCGAGATAGAGCACTGTCTCCGACAGGGCTACAGGGAGATAAAGTTTATCGATGATACGCTTGCCGCCGATTACGACAGGGCCATGCAGATTGCGAAAGAAATAAAGGCGAGGCGTCTCGATTTCACCTGGTTTGCATCTGCCTGCGTGAACCAGGTGGACAAGCCGCTCCTCCAGGCATTCAGGGACGCGGGTTGCTGGGCGATACTCTTCGGCGCCGAAAGCGGAGTGCAGAAGAACCTAAACATGATCAGGAAAGGGACGACGCCGGACCAGATCAGAAAGGCGGTGAAGGCGGCTCAGGAAGTGGGGCTGAAGGTGAGCACTCCCTTCATGTTCGGAATCCCCGGCGAGACCTTTGAGGAGGGGCTCCAGACGATCGATTTCGCGGTAGACCTGAACCCTGACATCGCCAACTTTCATGCGATAACGCCCTTCCCCGGGACATATCTCTATGATAACCTCGACAAGTTCGGAACCATATCTGAGGAGCTCAGCGATTTCACGTACCAGGGCGCGGCATTCATCCCCCATACCATGACGAGGGAACAGATCCTGAAGCTGCGACAGATCGCCTTCAGGCGGTTTTACGGGAGGCCTTCGTTCATGTTTAAGAGTCTCCTGGAATTGCGCACCCCCCATGATTTTGCTGTCGCGCTCAAAAGCCTGAGGAGCCTGTTCTGGATCGCGGCAAAAAGCGACGTCTTCAGGAGATCTAAGGCCTGAGGCCTGCAATTGGCCTCGGAGTTCCCTGCTTCGACCGTGTTCATTCGACGAGCCCGGGAGAAAAATCACCTGACAATTCAGCGGACATCTCAGCTGCTTCTTTCAACCTGACCTTTATGTAACTGCAAGGTTCTCTCAATTTGCCAACTGGATACCGTTGTGCTAACGTACTCGTATGCGAAGAAGGGCAAAGATAATTTGCACCATCGGTCCCGCCTCGGTTGACGGGAGGATCATCTCCGGACTTATAACGACGGGCATGAATGTGGCGCGCCTGAATTTCTCGCACGGCACTCATGCCTTCCACGAGGGCGCGATGAGGACGATACGGGATGAGGCGGACAGGCTCAATAAGACGGTGGCTGTAATACTGGACCTGCAGGGTATCAAGATCCGGGTCGGCATGCTGAAAGATGCGCAGGTGGAGCTTAAGAAGGGGCAGATGGTAACAATAAAACAGGGCGGAGGCCCCGGCGACGAAGACACTATTTATATAAAATACTCCCATTTGATAGAAGCCTCAGAGACGGGGCATCGCATGCTGCTGAACGACGGCCTGATAGAATTGCAGATAATGGAAAAGGGGAGGGATTACCTGAGGGCGACGGTAAAAGTCGGCGGCATTTTGAAGGAAAAAAAAGGCGTGAACCTGCCGGGGCTCAAGCCGATGGATGTATCCTTCACTAGAAAGGACGAGGCGGATCTCAGACTTGGCCTCAGCATGGGAGTGGATTATGTGGCGCTCTCGTTCGTGCGCACCAAAAATGACGTGCTTGCGCTCAGGAATTTTCTAAGTGAGGAAAAAGCTGAAGGGCTGCCCATCATAGCCAAAATAGAGACCCCTCAGGCTATAAGAAACCTGGAGGAAATACTGCCCCTTGTGGAAGGCATCATGGTGGCAAGGGGGGACTTGGGCGTGGAGATACCGCCCGAGAACGTCCCGATGGCGCAAAAATCCCTTATAGAAAAGGCCAACAGGGCCGGGAAGTTCGTTATTGTCGCCACCGAGATGCTGGAGTCCATGACACAGCGCCCGCGCCCGACAAGGGCGGAGGCCACGGATGTATCCAATGCCATACTGGACGGGGCGGACGCGCTGATGCTTTCCCAGGAGACATCGGTCGGGCAATATCCGATTGAGGCCGTGGACATGATGGGGAGGATTATCGAGGAGACCGAACTCTCCCTCCCGATTCACAGCCGTTACCAGCAGAAGGGGACTTTTTCGGAAGCTGTGGCCCGCGCTGCGACGGATGCGGCGCAGAGCGTAAAGGCAAAATATATCATAGCGTTTACTCAATCCGGCTCCACTGCAGAGTTGATCTCGATGCTGCGCCCCGAAGTGGAGATAATTGCCTTCAGCCCCTCCAGTCACGTAATACGCCGAATGGCTCTCTACTGGGGCGTATTGGCGCGCAGGATACGAAAGCTCAAAAGCATGGACTCACAGTTCAGGGAAGTGGAAAAAGCTCTGTTGTCCGAAAAACTGGCCAAAAAAGGCGATATAATCGTCATCACCGCCGGCATTCCCAATATACAAGGGACGACCCGTCTGATGAAACTGCACGTGTTAGGCAAAGAATAAAAAGAACAGGATCCACTCTTCAGGCATCACTCCACGAAAGAAGACCTCCCATTCAAGTCATCTTCGCGGCGCAAAGGATAAGGTTGTCTTCTGCACCAAAAGAAGTGGCTCAAACCGTCAGGAACATTCTGTTTCCCACGTATTGTAAAATTAAATCATGCGGCGTATCCTTCACATAGACATGGATGCATTCTTTGCCTCGGTGGAGCAGAAAAGGCATCCTGAACTCATAGGCAAGCCTGTAGTGATCGGGGGCGACGGGAACCCTCATGCCAGGGGCGTAGTGTCAACAGCGTCCTATGAGGCCAGGAAGTTCGGGATACATTCCGCCATGCCTTTAAGGACCGCTTATAAACTTTGCCCTGATGCCGTCTTTTTGCCTGTCGATTACCGCGAGTATTCCCGTGTGTCGGGAATCATCAAGAATATTCTGAGGGAATTCTCGGAAACCATGGAAGATGTCGGCATCGACGAAGCTTTCCTCGACATATCGGACGTCGACCGTACTCCGCAAGAAATATCGACGGATATAAAGAGGAGGATAAAGGGAGAAACCGGCCTCAGCTGTTCCATAGGGATTTCGCTGAACAAGCTCCTTGCGAAGATTGCCTCGGACATGGAGAAGCCCGACGGGCTTACCTTTATAACAGAGGAAGATATAGAGAAGCGCATCTGGCCTCTTTCGGTCCGAAAACTCTGGGGGGTCGGTCCGAAGACAGAGGCACACCTGAAGGACATGGGAATTGATACTGTCGGAGAACTTGCGTCTATCCCTCTGGAGCAGCTTGTCGGGCAGTTCGGCAGATCTTACGGGCGGTACCTCTTTGATGCCTCACGGGGCATTGACGAGGGTCTACTCGTCACCCACTGGGAGCCGAAGTCGATGAGCAGGGAGACGACCTTCCAGAACGACACCGACAACTGGCAAGTCCTTGCGAGAAACCTGGCTGAACTTACGCGGGAGGTTGTGGGTGATCTGAGGAAGGCAGGCTACACGGGGCGGACGGTCACGGTCAAGATACGTTTCGCCGACTTCAAGACCCTTACAAGAGCAAAAACTCTCGATGATATGACGGACTCTCTGGAAAAGATAAGGAAGGCCGCGTTTGAGTGTCTGAACAGGATTGAGCTGAAGAGGAAAGTGCGGCTCATCGGTGTGAGGGTCGGCAATATCGAAAAGCGTGGAGGGGATGCGGGATGAAGGCCGTGGTGCAGAGAGTTTCAGAGGCTTGGGTGTCAGTGGACGGCCGGGTTGCGGGAGAGATAGGGAGGGGAAGTCTCGCATTTGTCGGCATTGAGAAGGGCGACACACTTGACGATCTGGGATACCTGGTCAGGAAGATAGCCAACCTGAGGATCTTCGAAGATGACAAAGGCAGGATGAATATGTCTGTGAGGGACGTCGGAGGTGAAATCCTCGTTGTTTCCCAGTTTACACTCGTTGCTGACTGCCGGAAGGGAAGCAGACCGTCTTTTGATAACGCGGAGGACCCCGAAAAGGCGAGGGCGATGTGCGTCAGGCTGGTCGGGCAGTTGCGTGAGGAAGGCATCCGGGTGTCCACCGGTGAATTTGGCGCGCAGATGAAGGTCCATCTGATAAACGACGGACCGGTCACCATTGTCCTGGATTCAAGGCGCTAGCCGAAGCCCTTCGATTTTATAGGCATGAATGCCGCTGGGCTGGGGTTCAGGGCCCTCAAGGATGGCGATCCTCTGCGCCATTTTGATGGTCTTATCTATGGTATAATTAAACGACATAACGCGGAGGTGTGTGAAATGAGGGAGGGGGTTGTAAAGAAGGGAATTTTTCCTGCTGCCGGCCTCGGAACACGATTTTTGCCGGCGACGAAGGCGTCTCCGAAGGAGATGCTGCCGATCGTGGACAAGCCGATGATACAGTACGGCATAGAAGAGGCCATAGCGTGCGATATCAAAGAGATGGTGATCATTACCGGCAAGAATAAGCGCGCCATAGAGGACCATTTCGATTACGCGTTCGAGTTGGAGCACAAACTCAAGAAAAGCGGGAAGAAGAAACTGATCGAGGAGATAAACAGGCTGAGCAAGATCCATATCGCCTACATCCGGCAGGGCTATGCCCTTGGTCTTGGACACGCGATTTATTGCGCCAGGCCTTTTGTGAATGATGAGCCTTTTGCGGTCATTCTTAGTGACGACATTATCGATCCCGAGGAGCGTCTTCTGGCGGACATGATCAAGCTTTATAAGGAGCTGAAAAGTCCTATTCTCGCTCTGGAGCAGGTTCCCGTGGCGGATATCCATAGGTACGGCGTTATAGACGGGGCCAGGGAAGGCGACGGTGTTTACAGGATAAAGGACCTCGTGGAAAAACCCCCGGTGGAGAGTGCGCCGTCCGACATGGCGATAATAGGACGTTACGTGCTCACCCCGGATATATTCGGCGTGCTTCAAAAATCCCGGCCTGGTAAGGGCGGGGAAATCCAGTTGACCGACGCTATACGTGTCTTGCTTAAGACGAGACCGGTTTACGGTGTTCTCTTCAAAGGGAAGAGATATGATGCGGGAGACAAACTCGGTTATCTGAAGGCAACTGTTGATTTTGCGTTGAAGAATGCGGATCTCTCCGATCAATTCAAGTCGTACATCGTCGAAGTTTCAAAAAGACTGAAATCTTAGAGCCCGCTTTTGTTGCCTGGGGGCTAAAAATGTGATTAAATTCTGATAAAGACATTTGATCACAGCAGCAGGAAAATGAAAACGGAAAGAATGAGGGTACAGGATGGCAGAGTTAGACAAGAACGACGAGAAGGTTGAGAAAGAAGTACAGATACCCGATAATCTGCCCGTGCTTCCGGTGAGGGATATCGTGGTCTTCCCCTATATGATTATCCCGCTTTTTGTCGGGAGAGAGGTCTCGATCAAGGCGATCGACCATGCACTCAGCACAAACAGGATGATTCTGCTCCTGACTCAAAAGGACCTGGGGATAGAGAATCCGTCGGTGAATGACCTTTACACGGTCGGTACTGTGGGCATGATAATGCGTATGCTTAAGCTTCCTGACGGGAGGGTGAAGATTCTGGTGCAGGGATTATCCAAGGCGCGGGTGACGGGTTTTTCGCAGACTGAGAACTTCTTTTCGGCCGATATCCAGAAGATAGAGGAGTTAAAGCCCGCCGCCCTGTCTATCGAGGAAGAGGCCCAGATAAGGACGGTTAAGGAGCAGCTGGATAAGGCCGTTTCCTACGGCAAAACGATTCTTCCAGACATAATGGTCGTAATCGAAAATCTCGACGACCCCGGAAGACTGGCTGATCTTGTTGCCTCGAATCTCGGCTTAAAGGCCGATCAGGCACAGGAAATCCTTGAGATTATAGACCCGGTTCTGCGGCTGAAGAGAGTTAGCGAGATATTAAGCCGTGAAATAGAACTTCTTATGGTGCAGCAGAAGATCCAGTCGGAGGCCAGGGGAGAGATAGACAAGACCCAGCGCGAATATTTCCTTCGGGAGCAGCTGAAGGCGATACAGAAGGAACTGGGCGACATTGATGAAAGGGCCGAGGAGGCGAAGGAGTACAGGAAGAAGATAGAAAGCGCCAAAATGCCGGAAAAGGTGCACAAGGAGGCCGAGAAGCAACTGAAAAGGCTTGAAAAGATGCATCCGGACAGCGCAGAGGCTGCGACTATAAGGACTTACCTTGACTGGCTCGTCGAGCTGCCGTGGTCCAATAGCACGAAGGACAAACTCGACATCAAGACGGCCCAGAAAGTGCTGGACGAAGATCACTACGACCTCGAGAAGGTAAAGGAAAGAATCCTGGAATACCTGAGTGTTCGGAAGATAAAGGAAAAGATGAAGGGTCCGATTATCTGCTTTATAGGACCTCCTGGAGTGGGGAAGACGTCACTCGGCAGGTCGATAGCAAGGGCGCTGGGAAGGGAATTTGTCCGGTTGTCCCTTGGTGGTGTGAGGGATGAGGCTGAAATAAGGGGTCACAGAAGGACGTATGTTGGCGCCCTGCCGGGAAGGATTATTCAGGGAATAAAGCAGGCCGGTACGAACAACCCGGTCTTCATGCTCGACGAAGTCGACAAAATTGGCATGGATTTCAGGGGAGATCCGTCGTCAGCCCTTCTGGAGGTGCTGGATCCGGAACAGAATTTCTCCTTCGCCGATCACTATCTTGCGGTCCCTTTTGACCTGACGAATGTCATGTTCATCACGACCGGAAATTTAGCCGATACCATACCGGGACCGCTGAAGGACAGGATGGAGATTATATATCTTTCGGGATACACATCGGAGGAGAAGTTGGGCATCGCCAGGAAATACCTCCTGCCTAAGCAGCTGGAGGAGCATGGGCTGACAGGCAAGATTCTGGAAATAGGTGATCCCGCCCTTATGCTCCTCATATCGCAGTATACGAGGGAAGCCGGTGTGAGAAACCTGGAGCGTGAAATCGCCAACCTCTGCAGAAAGGTGGCAAAACAGATCGCGGAGGGCAAGCCGAAGAAGTTTAAGATTACAACAAAGAACCTCGAAGGTTTTCTTGGTGCTCCGAAGTTCCTTCCCGAAGAGGAGATGGAGAAGGATGAGGTAGGGGTGTCAACCGGGCTTGCCTGGACAGAGGCGGGCGGCGACATTATATACATCGAGGCTACCACCATGATGGGCAAGGGCAGTCTTACCCTGACAGGACAGCTGGGAGATGTGATGAAGGAGTCGGCACAGGCGGCGCTGAGCTATATACGTTCCAAGGCAGGGACTCTGGGAATAGAGGAAGAGACTTTTTCCAGGAAGGATATTCATGTGCATGTTCCTGCAGGCGCAATTCCTAAGGACGGGCCTTCCGCCGGTATTACAATAGCCACGGCACTGGCTTCGGTTCTTACCGGCAGACCGGTAAACAAGAATGTTGCGATGACCGGGGAAGTTACACTTAGGGGCAGAGTACTGCCTATCGGCGGACTTAAGGAGAAGACGCTGGCGGCCAAGAGAATGGGCATCAGGAAGCTCATTATCCCCAGGAGAAACAAGAAGGACCTGGAGGAGATTCCGCCATATATCAAGAAAGATATGGAGTTCGTTTATGCCGATACAATGGACCAGGTGCTCAAGGTTGCGCTGAAGTCCGATGAAAAGCCGAAGCGGCGAAAGGCGAAGAAAAGATAATCCCACAACCTCCCTCTGTAGGAGAATGTATGCTATTGGCAGGGACAGTGCAACGGCAAGTATTTAGATGAAGCTGGCTGAAGCGGGCGAACTCTCCCTTTTAGAAAAGATCCGGAAGAAGTTCAGCAGGAAGTTTCCCGATATCATCTGCGGCATCGGTGATGATTCTGCAGTGGTGAGGCCACAACGCAAAAATATGCTCCTTACCACAGACATGATGGTGGAGGGTATACATTTCGATCTGAGGTGGACGACTCCTTTCCAGCTCGGCTTCAAGCTTATCTCTGTGAATGTTAGTGACATCTATGCCATGGGAGGCCAGCCGAGATTCGCCCTGATCAATTTCGCTGCACCCGGGAATGCGGACGTGGATATGTTCAAGGGGGTCTTTGACGGTATCGAACACGCATGCCGGTTGTATGATATCGCCGTGATAGGAGGCGACGTGTCGTCGGCCGAAAAGCTTGTCCTTTCGGCCTCCATGGTCGGTTATGCATCAAGAATTCTTACACGCGGAGGCGCCAGAAAGGGCGATTGCATCTATGTCAGCGGCGCCTTGGGGGATGCTGCCTGCGGCCTCAAACTGATGAAAAGACTGGGAAGACCCGTGGAAATAGAGAGAAGGAAGAAAGCCGACTTTGGGCTGGAATGGAGAGTTGTTTATCCTCTTATCAGTCGCCACCTCATGCCGAGGGCAGTCGACCCGGAGAAAATTGCCGGCCGGGCCAGCGCAATGATGGATATCAGCGACGGCCTGCTCATAGATTTGTCGAGACTGTGCAGAGAAAGCGGGATCGGCGCCGTGGTAGACCTCCAGAGCCTCCCTATATCGAAGGAACTCAGGGCGGCGGCCGCGCACCTGAAGATATCGCCGATCGAGTTGGTAATGGGCGGGGGCGAGGATTATCAACTCCTCTTTACTGCGTCTGAAGAGGCGCATATCGATGCTGTTTGTATAGGGACAATGGGTGGCAGGGGACTGAGAGCGATCGACGAAGGAGGAAAAACGCGCAATCTGGAGATAAGGGGATATCAACACTTTGCAGCAGTTTAAGGTCAGGCTCAGACAAGTCCTCTCTGTTAAGGAGCCTCCACGCAGGATCGCCGCGGCCTTTGCGGTGGGTGTATTTATCGGGATGTCTCCTTTTCTCGGGATACATACGCTTTTGGGTCTTGCCCTCGCCTGGCAGTTGAAACTTAATAAGTTTGTCACTCTGATAGGAGTGTATGTGACAAACCCGTGGACTATAGTACCGATCTATTCCTTCGGGACGTGGGTGGGCGTCAAGGTGATGGGAATCGATAATATCATCCCGGTGATAGACTGGTCCCACATAACTTTTCTGGGCATCATCGACAACTTTCGACCCCTTCTTGTGCCCTTTGTCGTAGGAAGCCTCCTTGTCGGTTCGGTGGCTGCCGTTATAAGCTACATGACGGTTTACGGGATGGTTAAGAAGCATCGTGGGTAAGGTCCATCTCCTGAGCCTCGGATGCCCCAAAAACCTGGTGGATTCCGAACATCTGCTGGAAAAATTGCGGGCGAGGGGGCTCTGCTATTCTTCGGATCCGGATGAAGCAGACATTATCATGGTAAACACTTGCGGGTTTATCGAGGACGCCAAACGGGAATCGATTGAAGAGATCCTGAAACTGGGTCGTTTAAAGGGAGAAGAAAAAAAGCTTGTCGTGTTCGGATGCCTGGCAGAGAGATACGGGAAGGAACTGGCGAGGGAGATGCCTGAGATAGACGCTCTCTGGGGTGTGGACGGGACTGACGAGATTGTCGAGTATTGCTCCCGGAATATCAAGTGCGAGAGTAAGACGGGGAGCGGTGAAAAATTTACCGATACCGTTTATGCTTACCTGAAAATAGCGGAGGGGTGCGACAGAAGCTGCACCTACTGCGCTATTCCGAAAATAAGGGGAGCATGCAGAAGCAGGAGGCCGGAAGATGTCCTCGATGAGGCGGATGCCCTTATCAGGGCGGGCAGGAAGGAGCTGATACTGATTGCACAGGATATTACATCCTACGGAAGGGATCTTAAGGGATACGATCTCAGCAGGCTCATCAGGGAAATCTCTTCCCGCGATGGGGACTTCAGGATAAGACTTCTTTACCTCTATCCCAGTGCAATCGATGACCGCCTCCTTGAGACGGTAGCCTCCGAAGAAAAGGTCTGCAAGTATATCGATGTGCCGCTGCAGCATTCCGAGAGAAAAATACTAAAACTGATGGGTCGGGGAGGAAGCAGGAGTCATTACGAAAGACTGATCGCTCGGATGCGTGAAGTGATACCTGATGTGAGCATCAGGACGTCCCTCATTGTCGGCTTTCCACAGGAGACGGAGGAGGATTTCGAGGGGATGTTGAGGTTCATCGGTAAGGTCAAATTCGACAGACTCGGCGCATTCAAATACTCGCGCGAGGAAGGAACGGCCGCTTACGACCTGAAGGGACAGGTTCCGATGCGCGTGAAGGATAAAAGATACAAGAGAGTGATGGAGTTGCAGTCTGAGATTTCACTCAGAGCTAACCAGAAGCTGATTGGACGAACCTTCCGGGCCATTGTTGATGAAGTTGAGCAAGGGGTGGCAGTAGCCAGGATATATTCGCAGGCGCCGGAGATCGATGGCGTTGTCTTCATAGAGGCCCCGAACGTAAAAAAAGGCATGTTTGTGAACGTTGAGATTAAGGAGGCGTACGATTATGATCTCAAAGGCATCTTAAAAAAGTGAGAAAAGTACCTTATCTTAATATCCTCCTCTTTGTGTTGACTTTTTTTTCTACAATGACGGTGGGTGCTCTCTATGAGGGCGTGGACCTGTTAAAGGAACCCTTGCAGATATACAGGGGGTTGCCTTTTTCCCTAACACTTATGACAATACTTCTGGCCCATGAGCTGTCACATTACCTGTCTTCGAGGAAGCACGACGTAGAAGCTACGCTGCCTTATTTCATTCCCGCCCCTACAATTTTCGGGACCTTCGGAGCCTTCATAAAGATGAAATCTCCCATAGCGACTAGGAACGCGCTGATGGACATAGGTGCCTCCGGCCCTATTGCCGGGTTTGTACTGTCGGTACTTGCCTCTGTTGCCGGGCTGTTTTTCTCCAGGGTTGCTCCTGTAAGCAGTGCGGCTGGAAGTTTCACGTTCGGGGATTCCCTTTTGTTTGCCGGGCTGTCCAGATTGATAGTGGGTCCCATGCCTGCCAATTATGATGTTGTTCTGAACCCGGTCGCGTTTGCCGGCTGGATAGGCTTCTTTGTCACATCTCTTAACCTCATCCCCGTCGGGCAGCTCGATGGGGGACACATCGCCTACGCACTTCTTGGGGAGCGGCATACAAACCTTTCCAGGTTGCTTATAGGCGTCCTCGTGCTTCTCGGTTTGTTTACGTGGGGGGGCTGGATGGTCTGGGCCGTTCTCCTCCTCATCCTCGGTTTCAGACATCCCCCGATCATGTACTCGACGATACCGCTTGACCCGAAACGTAAGCTTATAGGCTGGGTCGCGCTTATCATCTTTGTCCTGACATTTATCCCTGTGCCGGTATCGATTATCTGAGTATTGCGGTAAAGGAAGCATCAAAATCACCCTCCCTTAATACCTCCCCTCAAGGGATGGAAATCTTCTTGTTTTCGCCTTCCGGGGAGATGCATCTTTCCGAATCTTCTGTCTTGACATGTGACTTTCTAATTTTGGCTCCTTTAAGCGAGATGCAACTCTTTAAATCCCCCTCCCTTGAGGGGAGGGGTGCAGGGGAGCGTGATTGGTTTGTTTCAGCCGTGCATTTTTATAGAGGAATGGCCAAGATGCGGAAGATGGCCACAGAAGGCACAAGAATCAGAGAAAAGAAACGAAAGAAAGGGGAGGGTGACCCTCCCCCTTCGCGTTGTTTTAGAATCTCCAGGTAAGACCGAATTCGACGCTGTCTTCGCTGAGAGTGGATTCGAGTGATACGGGCTGTCCAGCCAGGTTGGTGCCGCTTTCCTTGAAAGTCTTTTGGAAGGCATGCATATATCCGGCGTGGAGGGCGAAACTGTTTGACATATCGTAGCCTACGCCGAGTGTAACGTGATGCTCCACTATTGCCGGGAATCCCACGATCCTGAATGTTTCATAATAGTAGGTCGGCATAGTCTTTCCCTGCACGGTTGTCATGGCCGGTCCGGATGGGGTGGCGCCCACGAAACCATCGTGTTCTTTAAGAGGGTTGTTGCCATAGTTGTAGCCGACCCTGAGGGCCACTTTCTTTGTGGGGTTGAACTGGGCACCTACTGCGAGGACCCACTGGTCTTTCCAGTCAAAATCATTATATCCCGTTGCATTGGCCCAGTTCAGCCACTTGCCGTCGACCTCCAGCAGCAGCGTATTGGGTATTGGAGTGAACGCGACACCCACGCCAAACTGCTGCGGTGATTCCAGCCTGAGCGTGTCCAGATGGCCGTCCCCGTCAAAATCGGCCACATTGCTATGTTTGACGCTCTGGGGCGTGATATATGTCGCACCGAGGGAGACCGCGTCACTGAGCTTGTACAATCCGCCGAGTTCGACGCCGAGACCATAATCGAACGAAGAGCCGCTGCCCAGGTCGAGGTTGGCGTAGTCGATATGAACAGCCATACCGAGTGAAAGCTTCTCGTTCGGCTGATATGCCAGGGAAGGCGCGAATTTCATGATCTGGAGCTGAGTGTAAGAGCCTGAAGCCAAGGGAAACTGACCCATTGGCCCAAAATTATAGTAGGTGGGATTGTCGACCGGCGTGTTCCTATAATCGACTCCCAGACCCGAAACGCCGTAGGCGGCGATGCCGAATCTCAGAAGCGGAAATTTGTTCGTTATAGGAACGGAGACACCGAAGGCGGGTATACCATAAACCTTCTGATGGCTGTCGGCCTCTGTAACCATGCCGCCCACATCCAATCTCGTTTTGACTTTCGGCATAAACATCGTGCCGGCAAAGTTAACCTCGGATCCAGGGCAGTAAGGCCCGAAGCACATTGCGGCCGGGTTGGCGAAAACCGCGCTTATTGCATCTTGCGGGGCGGCAATCCCGACTCCTCCCATAGACCTTGAAATCGGGCCTATGCTTATGAGGTCATCACCGTTTGTTGCGGACGATATTGAGGCGAAGGAAAGTACAACTGACAAAACCAGTAGTGATATTAGAAGCCTTTTCATTCAATCCTCCTTTTAGGGTAGTTGACATCATGCAACGGATATAAATAGTCGAGGTATCACCCCCTTTAAATCAGATTTTCTCCTGCACAGAATCTTGCAAGTTTGAACAAGGACCAAAACAAGAAATTGCCGGGATTTATGCGCACCACACCTGCTCAGCGAAAGGCCGAAACACTGCATTTGTTGAAAATATAACATCATAAGGTCTTGTGGTCAAGAGGACCGGATAACAAAGGGTTCTTGCTCATAATAAAAATTAATTAATAAATAAACTAAACAACAATATACATGCGGACTATTTTTTTGTCAATGTTTTTGACCGGGGCAGTTTCCCCTGGCGATTCTTCAGGTGTTTTCCGCACTTTCTTCGTTGTGCTATACTTAACAAAAATGGATTTCCAAGGAGACTGCATATGAAAGTATTTCTTAAAGAAGACGTAAAGCATCTGGGCGCTATGGGCGACGTAGTGAACGTTGCCGACGGATATGCGAGAAATTATTTGCTTCCCAAGAATGTCGCAGTAGAGGCCAACATCAAGAATATAAAGGAATTCGAGCACCATAAGAGAATTATCGGGGAAAAGGCTGCCAAGGTGAGTGAAGCGTCCAGGTCGCTGGCCGAAAAGCTCTCCGCTCTTACCCTTACGATCAGGGCAAAGGCGGGAGAAGAAGACAAACTGTTCGGTTCCGTCACCAGTATGGACATTGCCGATGCGCTGAAGGCTGAAGGATATGACATAGACAGAAAGAAGATATCCATCGAAGAACCGATAAAGCGTCTCGGGGAACATTCTGTGGAGATCAAAGTGCATTCAGATATTTTGGCACACGTGAAGGTGAACGTAGTGTCGGATGCATCCGAATAATATGACAGGAGAGGCATGAAAGAGATCGGGGCGACACTCGAAAAGCTTCCCCCGCAGAACGTAGAGGCGGAGCAGTCTGTCCTGGGGGCGATTCTTATCGATAACGGCGCGCTGACAACCACCCTCGAGCTGTTGAATCACGAGGATTTTTACAAAGATTCTCACAGGAAAATCTTTTTTGCCATGTCTGAGCTCTTCGACAAGGGCGAGCCTATAGACATCATAACTCTCGCCGATCACATGAAGAAAAAAGACGTTCTCGATTCAGTCGGAGGTCCGCAATATCTAGCTGCACTTGTTTCGATGATACCTACATCGGCAAATGTTCGCTATCATGCCAGGATAGTCAGGGAAAAGGCGATGATTCGCGGTCTGCTCCGCTCGGTGACCGATATCGCCCGAAATGTATACGATGGCGAGCTGGATGCTGAAGAACTGATCGACTACGCAGAAAAGAGCGTTTTTGACCTCTCTGACAGGAGGATCAAGGTCTCCTTCGTCACGCTGAAGGACGTCATCAAGGACAGCTTCCAGATGATCGAACAGCTGTACGACAGGAAGGAGACTGTAACCGGCGTGCCGTCGGGGTTCAAGGAGCTTGATGAGCTTACCACCGGCTTTCAGAAAAGCG
>JBJKPE010000055.1:0-4795 GCA_046706685.1 Thermodesulfovibrionales bacterium
TCGCATGGCGGACAATCTGATGAAGAAAGGGAACGAGCTTGTGGTCTACAACAGGACCAGGGAGAAGGCCGGGCCGCTCATCGCCCGGGGTGCGGTCTTTGCCGAAACCCCTTCGAAGGTCGCTGAGGGCGTACCTGTCATCATCACCATGCTGACAGACCCGGCCGCCGTGACCGCCACAGCCCTTGGGGAAAACGGTTTTCTCGACCGCTTCGCGAGGGGCTCTCTCTGGATCGACTGCAGCACGGTAAATCCCTCTTTTTCGAGGAAGATGGCGGATGAATGTATGACAAGGGGAATACGCTTCCTCGATGCGCCGGTCGCAGGATCTAAGATACCGGCGGAACAGGGGAAACTGACCTTTTTCCTGGGCGGCGATAAGGAAGATGTCGAATTCGCAAGGCCGCTCATAGAGGCCATGGGCAAGACAGTCGTTCACACGGGCGGACACGGCATGGGTACGGCGATGAAGATGGTGAACAATATTATGCTTGCGGGAGCGATGGCCCTCTTCTCCGAGGGGATGCTGCTTGGAGAAACGCTCGGCATACCCCGCGACGTGCTTTTAAACACAATCCTTTCGTCGCCCGTTGCCGCGCCCTTTCTCGCTCTCAAGAAACCGCTTATGGAGTCCGAGAACTTCGAGCCCCAGTTCCCCCTCAGGCTGATGCACAAGGACCTCCATCTCGCCTCTGTTACGGCCTATGAATGCGGGGTCGCGACGCCTTCTTCAAATGCTATCAAGGAGGTCTTCGCCCTTGCTGTCCGTGACGGGATGGGAGAGAAGGATTTTGCCGCTATCTATGAATATTTGAAGCACTCACACCGGGACTGACCCCTGCCGGGAAATTATCTCCTGTCCCGGAAGAAGTTCTTCAGAAGCGCGGCACATTCATCATCCAGGACGCCTGAAACGACCTCGACCTGGTGGTTCAGTCTCTTGTCGGTCAGAATATTGTACAGACTGTTCACTCCGCCAGCCTTGGCATCCCTGCAGCCGTATACGAGCCTGGACACCCTTGCATTTACGATAGCGCCGGCGCACATGACACACGGCTCCTTGGTGACATAAAGCGTGGCTCCCGTAAGCCTCCAGCTGTCCGACTTCTCGGCTCCCAAACGCATTGCGAGTATCTCAGCGTGTGCCGAAGGGTCTTTAAGGATCTCCCTCAGGTTATATGCGGTGCTCAGCACCTCTCCGTCCCTGACCAGCAAAGCCCCGACCGGGACTTCCCCTGCCCTGCCGGCCCGGGATGCCTCCTTCAGTGCCAGCCTCATAAAACGAATATCTTCCTCTTCGGTTGCCGCCATTATGGTCGCTATTATACCATTCGGGGCTCTCCGGCCTTAACGAAACGGCTGGAGATCAGTTGCATCACATACCGAAACGAAAGAAAATATATTTAGATGAGAGTCAGGTCATACCTTGGAAAGGGGCCCCATTGACACTGAAATACCTCTTTTTCGGTCAGTACCTCCTCAAAAAGGGACTGATAACTTTTGAAGATATCCTTAAGGCAAGGCAGTTGCAAAGGAAGACCAATCTCCGGCTCGGAGATGTGGCAAAGCGTCGCGGATGGTTGAGAGATGAAGATATAAAACGCATACTGGCCATCCAGGAGGAGACCCTCGACAAGTTCGGTGAAGTTGCGGTAAGGGAAGGTTACATTTCAAAAAGGCAGCTCGACGAACTTCTAAACAGCCAGGAGGAAGAATATCTTTTCTTCGGGGAGGCACTGATTGATCTGGGCCTCCTTTCCGAAGAGCAGCTGATGGAGAACCTCAAGGAATACAACAAGATGGAACTGAAAGGCCCCGACTGAAAGGTTCAGCGAATTCTCCCGGCCCTTCGGAACTCTTCCAGCACTGTCTCAACCGTTAATGCTTCCAGGCATCCGATGCCGGTACATCTCCGGTAAGCCTCTTCTCCACAGGGAGAGCATGGGTAGCCGGAACGCACTATTCCTGCATTGACGCCCGCCGGTTTCCAGACCTCATGGTCGGTCGGCCCGAATATAACGAGCGCGGGCGTCCCCAGGGCCGAGGCGAGGTGGGCGATCCCCGAATCATTTCCTATAAAAAAGGCAGCCTTCTTCAGGACCCGGGCAATCCCGGAGACAGGCATGTCCCTGATTATCTCCACGCATAACCCCTTTTCCGTGATAAATTTCTCCAGGGTTTCGTATTCTCCGTTTTCTTCGGCGGGACCCAGTATGACGACAAAAGAAACTGCTCCCTTCCGGTGCAGCTCTTCCATCAAACGCATATACCTGCGAAGAGGCCAGCATTTCTTTCTCCCTCCGCTCCCGGGATGGACGGCGATAATGGGGGGGCCTTCCGGAAAAGAGGTCTCGCGGCCGGCATTGAGGACCGGGAACGTTTCGTCATTATCGATGCCCATGTCCGACAGTTGCTCCAGTTGATAACGCGGGACATGCATCCTCAAGCCCGGAGGCGGAAAAGTGCTGATATGGTGACACCATGGAATATGGCGTCCCACGTTGTCCATAAAGGCATCATGCCGGTTCCGCATAAACACAAAAGCGCCATCGAATCCGCCAAGGAATGCCTCCAGATCCGGTGAATCGCCGCCGGGGTCTTCAAAGAGACGGCCGAAGATCCCCTTCTCATTCGATGTCACCTCTTCGGCCAGATTATTTTCGACGATGATATCAGACATGTCCCCGCGGCAGATGATATGAACGGCGGCTCCTCCGCAATGCCTTCTTATCGCATAAAGGGCGGGAAGGGAGAGTATGAGGTCACCCAGCGCCCCCTGATGCCAGACAAGCACCTTTTTCATGCTGACTTTTCGGGATTGCATTACTGACACTGACCACTTACACCGACGCTGAATTACTACTTTACGGCAAGCATCCGGTCGAGCGCCCTTTTGGCCGGTATCCTTATATGTTCCGGAACCTTTATCTCGTATGTATTTTCCTTGAACGCCCGGAGGATGCTTTTCAGCGTAGTCTTCTTCATGTTCGGACAGATCATGTCCTTCCTCAGGGCAAAGAACGCCTTTTCCGGGTTCTCCTGTCTGAGCCTGTGCATCAGCCCGACCTCCGTCCCTACAATAAATTCCTTTGCAGCGGATGACTTCACGAAGCGGAGCATACCGGATGTGCTTGTCACATGGTCCGCCAGGTCGAGCACCTCGGGCCTGCATTCCGGATGGGCCAGGACGAGGGCACCAGGGTGCGCCTCCCTTGCCTTCTTTACATCGTCGGCCGTCACCCTTTCATGGACATTGCAATACCCGTCCCAGGCTATGACCTGCTTTTTGGTGTTCCTCGCGGCCCACATGGAGAGGTTCTTGTCGGGTATGCAGATCACCTTGTCGCCGGGCAGGGATTCAATCACCTTGACAACATTGGCTGAAGTGCAGCAGATGTCGCTCTCGGCCTTGACGTCTGCCGTCGTGTTGACATACGCGACAACCGGCACGCCAGGGTGCTGCCTCCTTATGTCCCTGAGCGTAAACTCCGGGGGATAAACAAAGGCGGGCGGGTTTTCGAAGCCGGGGAACCTTGTACGCACCGGTCTGGGCGAGTCGACCCGGATCATGTCAGCCATGGGGCATCCGGCCTCAATCTCCGGCAGAAGGACCGTCTTGTCAGGTGAGAGGATCGATGCGCTTTCCGCCATGAAATTGACCCCGCAGAAAACGATCATATCGCAGTCGATGGTAGCCGCGGTCCTTGATAGTTCAAGGGAGTCGCCCACGAAATCAGCGATGTCCTGGACCTCGCTGCGCTGGTAGTTATGCGCAAGGATGATCGCGCGCTTCTGTCCCTTCAACTCCAGAATCTGTTCCTGAAGAACTCCCGTATCCGAGGGCATTAAAACCTTGTTTTGTCCGCTCTTGCCAAAGATGAATTTGTGAAAAGGGTGGTGCCGTCAGCAAGCACTACCTTGTAGATGGGCGTAGGAACCGATCTTACCTTCTTTCCGAAATCCGAGGTCGTCCCCTTCCCCTTGTAGAGGGAAAGTACTTTCTTCACATACTGCTTCGTCTCACCTATCGGCGGTACGTCCCCGTATTTTTCGACGGCCGCCGGCCCCGCATTATACGCGGCGAGTGCGAGGGTAACATCGCCGCCAAATCTTTCGAGGAGGTACTTGAGGTATTTCGTACCTCCCTCGATGTTTTCCTCCGGGTTAAACGGGTTGACGACATTCATATCGCCGGCGGTGGACGGCATGAGCTGCATCAGCCCCATGGCGCCTTTCTTCGATACAGCGGCCCGGTCCCCGTTAGACTCGGTTCTTATCACAGCCTTGATGAGGCCGGGCTCCAGGTCGTACTTGGAAGCGACCCTGGCAACGTAGTCCGAGTAGTCATAGGGTTCATAGCTCCCGACGGAAGACTCAGGCTGCGTCTTCGTGATATGCGTATCCGACGCGTCGGCTTTGACCAATTCACTCTTCTTGACTATGGGCGCATCCGTATAGCAGACCACCCCGTTTGAATCAACGTACTTGTAAACGACAGAAAAGGCAGGCGTCGCCATTATGCTTATAAAAAATACCAAAAGGGCTGTCCTAAGCATAAAAAATCTTAACATTTAACGTCCTGACTGTCAATATTGCCCGCAGTTGTCTCCTGTTTGCCGACAGACCGCAATCTCCGGAAATCAAGCTATAAGAGGGAATGGGAACAATACGTTGACAAACCACGTCGGCATATAGTATAAAAATAACTTCGGGCGGATAGCTCAGCTGGGAGAGCACAGCCCTTACAAGGCTGGGGTCACAGGTTCGATCCCTGTTCCGCCTACCATTAACTGCC
>JBJKPE010000056.1:0-5461 GCA_046706685.1 Thermodesulfovibrionales bacterium
CAAGCTATGTATAGAGAAAGGCAGATCAAGTCAAGAAAAAGCAGAGTCTACGTCGAGAAACTCATCAGCCGGCAGAGTCCCGAAGGCTTTCGGGATTAACCACCCTGTCGGGGGTTCGAATCCCTCCCCGGGAGCCAACTTTTCGGGGGGTCTTCAATCAGTGCCCTTCTTCGTCTACATCCTGCGCAGTGAAAGTACCGGCCACTATTACGTCGGCCATGGCGACAACCTCGCCAGAAGGATATCGCGGCATAAAGCCCCACCCTATAACGGATCGCGGCACACCAAAAAAATTAAAGGCCCATGGAATTGAGCCTCTCCGGAGGCATTTCCCTCCTGCTCCGAAACCATGCGTCGGTTAAGGTCTACCAATCTGGGAAAAGGAAAAACCCGCGTCGCGAGATCCCGTAAACTGGCAATCTTTGTGATATGATGTCGGGATGGGGAAGATGAAAAGAGTGCTAATGGCGGCAGTGATTTTGGCCGTCATGGTCGTGATGGCTCTGAGAGGTTGTCCGAGGCATACTCATGGCAGAAGAGATAGATTTCAAGGCCATGCACCTCTGGTGTCCGGATATCATCCGGTTTCAATGTTGGCTAAGGAAGTTAAGACAGGAGCCGAAATACCTTGACGCAGGGAAATGCATTAGACAATCTTTTTTCGGTTGTGGCATTGGCAGATGCTTTAGGCTTCCTCCTCACTGCGGGAGGCTTGCTCACCACATCATGCACCAGCCATTAAACCTTAGTAACTTGATTCTAAGCCTTACCCATGCCAACGTATTGGCTCCTTCTGATTCCAGAATAATCCCAATCGGCGTGGCTGTCAAGAACTCTTTTGAGGGGCTGCGAGAACGGAATAAAAAAAGTGGCGCTTGCTCATTCTCAGTTCCCGGCGGTTTGAACATCTTGAGACATACAGCATGAGACTTTTTACATCTGTACTTTACGTCCTACGACCTTAAAACCTTTCTGCCGAGTTGAAAAGAGCAACCACCACTTGGTGTGCTTCTCTTAGTAGGATAATACTACCATTCTGCCGGTTCGTCAACTTCAAAGTTGAATTCTTATATCACCGGATAACCAGCAATTCAGAGGGTTGGGTCAATTACGTTCTTTTCAAATATTCATCACTCCTTCACGACCATGACAGGGATTTTGAAATCTTTGTGTATTACTCCATACGCAACACTGCCAAGGATCGTTGCTGTCAGGGCGCTTCTTCCATGGGAGCCCATTACAATGAGATCTGCCTTTGTATGTTGCGCCTCCTTAACGATCTCTTCTACAGGATGCCCTCTGGTTATCAAGGCCTTTGACTGTACGCCATTTTCATGGCATAATTTCGTCGCTTCCTCAACATATCGTTCGGCAGCCTTCTCCAGATGTGATTCGATTTCTGCTGCGGACACTGCCATAGGGACTGCAGTATCCCCGATTGAGTACAGTGCACGTATATCGATAACGCTCAGGATTATCAGAGCGGCATTCAAATGTTTTGCAAGATCAATCGCACTTGCCACCGCCTTTTCAGAAGCCTTTGAACCGTCTGTCGGCACGAGAATCGTTGAAATCATGACCCCCTCCTTTTTCGGATAACAACCGCGGATACATAAAAATCTATGGGTGTGATTTTTAATAAATGATTACACAGAATAGCGCAGAAGTAAACTCACTGCTTTGTCAGTAATTTGTTTGCTTGGAAGGCAGCCAGTTTGGCGATATACTGTAAAAACAAGTTAAGAGAAGCCGCGACAAAGAAGTCAACTTGGCGCGGCTGCGGTTGACAGATTAATCTACGACAAAAGAAAGAAAGGAGAACATCGCATGAAATACCTGGTAGTCGGGTCCGGAGGACCTGGATTTGCTTCTCCGGAAGAAGCGGTAAGGGTGCTTGAGGAAACAGTACTTCCAAGTTTCGACCAACTCATCAGGCTTGAGAAGAAGAAAAAAATTCTTGCTGGTGGGCTCCCCCTGGGAGACAGGTCATTTGTATTCATAGTGGAAGCATCTTCGAACGAAGAACTGGATCAGCTGTTGCGAGGGCTGCCTATGTGGGGATCTTTAGACTGGGAAGTCACCGCCCTTCAGACATTTGCGGGGAGGGCCGACCAGGAACGGAATATAGTCAAAAAAATCAGGAAATGATTGCTGGCGGTGACTCATAAGAAATAGCGTTATGCATCGCTGCATACAACTTGCGCAAGGATGACGACGAGTGGGGCCAGGCCGGCGCTCTGGTGCGCAAAGGCATGAACGACGCGCACCACCTGGAGGCCAAAGTCGGCGGCACTCACCAGATATCGTTCACGAATTTCAGTACGGGCAATAGTCACTCGTTCGGGGGAAAGTATCTTGAACTAACGCCAAACGAACGCATTCGTTACACGGACAGGTTCGACGATCCGAAATTACCCGGAGAAATGCAGACGACGATTACTTTGAAGAAGGTATCGGTCGGTGCCCAGTTGAGCATCGTTCAAGAAGGGGTGACGGGCGTCATTCCAGCCGAAGCTTGTTATTTGGGCTGGCAGGAATGACTCACACTTCTCGCTAAACTCGTCGAAGCCGAGATTCCGGATTAGTTTGAATCAGGATGAGTTGTCACAGGCCATGGTACAAGTCGATCCAGAAGCAGGTTCCCTCACTGAAATCTTTCTGTCTTTGAACTTGTCGGCACCAAATCTTACGCGCGGCAATCAACGTTTCTTATTGACGTGGGAGTATAAAAGAGTAAAATGACTATCAGGGGACTCATGTTAGACGGAAAACTCGATATCATTAGACAAGCGTTACATTGTTTTGGTTGTATATTGCACTTTGAAGTAGAATTTGCCCGGCAAAAAAGGAGTCGAGGGATATTATGATGAAGAAGCTTTGGTTGAGCATCACGGCGTGCAGCATCCTTTTTTTGATTTTGACTCTAACTTTTCCAGCCTTTGGCGCAGGAACCCCCGAAGAGGCAAAGGCGTTGGTTGAGAAGGCGATCGCTTTTTACAAGGCAAACGGCAAAGAGAAGGCGCTGGCGGAATTCAGTAATCCGAGGGGTCTGTTTGTTGAGGGAGATCTCTACATATTTGCCTACAATCCCGAGGGGACAATCATAGCTCATGGAGGCGACCCTAAACTCGTGGGACGAGACTTTATCGATGTTAAGGACGCCGACGGGAAATATTTCGCGCGGGAGTTTATTAAGATCGGCCCTGAAGGCGGATGGGTTGACTACAAATGGACAAACTATGTAACAAAGAAAATTGAGGCTAAAACGGCTTACTTGAAAAGAATCGATGATGTGATCATCGGATGCGGGGCATACAAGCGACAAGGATAAGTTTACTGCCGAAGACATAAAAGGCGGGATCAGACCCGGGGGGATCGAACGTACCGACGAAATATTTCACCAACCCTTTTATCTTCAATTTAGAGTAGCTATGAAATGCTTATTGGAAGCGGCGTCAGGTCTTGTTTCTTGCATAAGCTTTTAGGCGAACCCGCTGAACTCATTGTTATATCTGTCTGTTTCTTTTGTGGATCCTCAAAAGTTTCGTCGTCCTGAAATTGCGGGCCTGTCGGTGTAACAAAACGAAGGGGCTGCGGAATTCCGCAGCCCCTTTCTCTTTTCCACAGATTCGTCCCCCTCTACTTCACCGCGTCTTTAAACCCCTTCCCGGCCGTGAACTTCGGGACCTTCGCAGCCTTGATCTTGATCGTCTCTCCGGTCCTCGGGTTCCTGCCGTTCCTGGCTGCCCGCTTTGAGACCGAGAACGTCCCGAAGCCGGCCAGCGCGACTTTATCGCCTTTCTTCACCGTCTTCTTTACCCCGTCGATCAATGAATGCAACGCCTTCTCCGCCGCCGCCTTCGCAATGTCGGCGTCCTTTGCCATCTTCTCAATCAGATCCGCTTTCGTCATAAATCCCCCCTGAGGAAATATTATTAGAGCATTATACATGAACCCGCCATTAACAGCTATCTCCCATTTAAAGGATAAATACTGCATTTGACACGGTCCTCCTTATCTGATTGGCCCTGCCCATTCCGCAGACGTATGAAATAATGTCGTCGTTATTTGTAACGCTGCTCGAATTCCGCTTTACGCTTCATCCTTTCCGCCTTTACTGCAGGGTCTTCCTTGCCTATGGACCATCTATGGTCGGGTGAATTCAGCACTTCCGAAAGCAGGTCATCAAGTTCGTCTGCCAGCTTTTGTGCCTCCGGTTTGCCGTCCTTCCTGCCTCTCTCAATAATCTCCCTGATTTCAGGGATGTATTCACCATAGAAGTTTTTCGCAAGATCATAGTTGCCGTGCCATTGCGTATAATCAGGGGCCATCATGGAGGCCCCCATGCGGGCGCGGCGGCCTTCGTGGTGCCAGAGTTCGAACCACGTCCAGTCTATCCTGTGAGAAAATTGAGCGTATCGGCTACCCTCCACGGCCTTGAGCACCGCCGTGGCTTTTGCGAAGAGCTTTGTGCCCGGTTCAGCGAACTTCTGGTTATACAGTTGCAGTTCGGCTTCGTACTGGACATAGAAGGAATTTATGAAATTGATGTTATGGCATGAGGCGCACACCTTCTTCATGTTTTCCTCGCGCACCTCGCCGGTGACAGAGGCCGAGGGGAGATTCAATTTCTTGTCCGCCTCGTTGGCCAATGTCAGTAGCGCGGGGCGATTATTCCATTTGATGCGCAGACCTACGTTATGGGTAACCGGCATGTCCTTTGTTGCCGACATGTGGCAGGTGGCGCAGGTGGGCGCCGCCGAGTAGTCCTCGCCCACTATCCACTTGGGTGAGTCGAGATTCATCTTTTCCCTGTTGGCATAATAGGCAATCCCGTGCTTTGACTCTTTGTAGATTTCGATCTGCGGGTGGTCCGGCCCAAGGTGACACTTGCCGCAGGTCTCTGGCTGGCGGGCCTGGGCTACCGAGAATTGATGGCTCTGGTGGCACGCGGTGCAACTGCCCTCGGAACCGTCAGGGTTGACACGTCCTATGCCGGTATTCGGCCATGTGGCGGGGTCCGGCTTGCCGTCCGGATCGATTCTTACCTTGATGCCGTGGCACTGCCAGCAGCCGTTAACGGCGGCGGCAGATACTCCTTCCGGAAAGGCCAGCGTTTTCATGCCATTGTTGCCCTCGGCCACATCCGCCAGTATATTGTCCAATGAGCCGATGATGCGCCCGGCTTTGGCGTGGTGGGAGTTTTCGAACTCATCCACCTCATGACTGTGACATCGTGCGCAATCAAAAGGAGATACTATAACGGATATGAAGAAACCGTTATGATCGAAGCCTCCTTTTGCACCTTTTTTCGCTTCGTGACACTCGTAGCAGCCCACATTTGCCCGGTAATGCTTGCTGTTTCCCCATTGCTGGTAGATAGTCGGTGTGGTAGAACTGTGGCATCCTATGCATGTCCTTGACTCAGCCGACAGTTCTTTGGGAAGGTTGCTCTTCGTTT
>JBJKPE010000057.1:0-4798 GCA_046706685.1 Thermodesulfovibrionales bacterium
GCGTGGATTCGAATTTACTTAAGGACCATCCGGAGTGGTTTGAATGGGAAGGCAAGGGTCGCGTAGCCCATCCCTTCGCCGACGAAAACGGAAAGAGGGTGGTATGGAAAGATCTGGCAAAGTTCGACCACAGGAACACACGGGACAAAGAAGGGCTTTACCAATTCTGCTTCAGGGTCGTGAGTTTCCTCATAGAACTCGGGTTCACAGGGTTCCGCTGTGACGCGGCCTATCAGCTTCCACGAAGCTTTTGGGAAAGACTGATCAACGAGACACGGCAAAAACATCCCGACATACTGTTTTTCGCCGAAACCCTTGGGTGTCCGCCGGACCTCACAATTAAAACCGCACGTGCCGGGTTCGATTACATATTCAACAGCTCGAAATGGTGGGACTTCGGAAGCCCCTGGCTGATGAAGCAATATGTTCTGACCAGGGACATCGTCCCTTCGATAAGTTTCCCGGAAAGCCACGACACCGTCAGACTCTGCGAGGAGCTGAACGGCAACGTTGAGGGTCTCAAACAGCGTTATCTTTTCTCCTCGCTCTTTTCGGGCGGAGTAATGATGCCCATGGGGTTTGAGTTCGGTTTCAGGAAAAGACCGCATGTGGTAAAGACGAAGCCCGAAGACTGGGAAGAAACGGCCATCGACCTCACCTCCTATATAAAAGCGGTCAATGAAATCAAGAGCTCCCACATAATCTTCCAGGAGGATTCATCTACAGAATTGCTTCATTATGAAAACCCGAACATCCTGCTGATGTGGAAGGCTTCGAGTCATACCCGGGAGGAATCCCTGCTGATCATGAATAAAGACATTTATAACAAACAGCATTTCGAAACCGGAGACCTCCAGACCTACTTCCAGACCGGTACTCCCCTATCGGATATTTCCCCGGAGTACAAACTTGAACATCTCCCCGCGCCCTTTTTCTACGACCTGAGGCCGGGACAGGGTATTGCACTCGTCACCTCCCGCGGACCGGCACCGGGCGAAGACTGATGCGGCGGCAATCGGTGAGTCTTCTTGAAGACTCACCTACGGATCGCACAAGCTCTTAAGCCTTGCTCCGTGTCTCTGCTGCCATGGCAGGAATTATTTTTCAGGTCCGGCAAATTGCCCTTTGACCGAAGCGGTTAGAACTTTTCCTTGATAAATTCCCGGCGGATGGGTAATCATATATATAAGTTTGGCTAACCTTAGCCGGCTCGGGTCTTTCTGTCCGTTAGATCTACTGCTAATAGTTACGCCTGCAATCATAGAGGAGAGGTTTTGTTTGTCTGATTCTGTATCAGAGTTGCAGCCCCTGATAATCAAAGGGAAAAGGATAAGTGTCCCGATCATACAGGGGGGGATGGGTGTTGGAGTTTCCCTTTCTCCCCTTGCGAAGGCTGTCGCCCGGGAGGGAGGCGTGGGCATTATATCCAGCGCCTGTCTCGACAGGCTCCTGTCGAAACGAACAGGAAGAAAGCTGAATACCTATGAGGCTGCTTACGAAGAGGTGTCTCTCGCGAAGTCGACCGGAGGTGTCGCAGGGATAAATATAATGGTCGCCCTTATGAGAGATTACGAGGACTCGGTAAAAGGGGCCCTCGACGCGGGGGCGGATGTTATCATTTCCGGAGCCGGACTGCCTCTCAGCCTGCCGTCCATACAGCCGCCCGGAGACACGGCCCTTATCCCCATAGTATCCTCCGCCAGGGCGCTCGACCTCATATGCAGAAAATGGGAGAGGCTCGGATACCGGCCCGATGCGGTTGTGCTCGAAGGCCCGCTTGCAGGCGGCCATCTCGGCTTCAAGCCCGAACAGATAGACATCGAGTCCAACAGGCTTGAGAACCTTCTGCCTCCGGTAAAAGACATGGCGAAAAAATACGGAGACTTTCCCGTAATAGTGGCCGGCGGAATATATTCGCATGGAGACGTTGTCACATTCCTCCGGATGGGCGCCGACGGCGTTCAGATGGGGACCCGGTTCCTTGCCACCGAAGAAAGCAGCGCGTCACCGCTCTACAAGCAGTCCGTTATAAAAGCGGGTAAGGAAGATATCATAGTCGCGACCAAACCGGGTTCGCCCTGCGGGTTGCCTTTCAGAATAATCAAACAGTCACCCATGTATGACTCAGCCATTAAGAAGCTGCGGCCGCCCAAGTGTGACAAAGGGTATGTGCTGCTCAAGGACGATGAAGGGAAGTACACCCGCTGCCCGGCAAAGGAAAGCAATGAGAACTGTTTCTGTATATGCAACGGCCTCCTCAGTTCGGCGGGATACAACCCGGACAGGGAGGAGCCGCTCTATACTGTGGGCACCAACGCTTACAGGGTAGACAAGATAGTACCGGTCAAGGCTCTCATGGACGAACTAACGGGAAAGGTCCTCGTTCCTTCTGCGTGAAGTCGCTGTGCACGGCATACCGGCGGGCAGATTTTGCTCCTCGTTTAATGTAATCAGCCAGACACCTGCAATATATAATGATCCTCATCGAAGGCGTCAGTAAATCCTTCAGCGGCGTCTATGCGGTAAGCGACTTCTCCCATTCCTCATCAATGCGGCCGCATTTTACCTGCCCATGCGAGCCGGCATCGGAAGATTGCGGACAATGCAGTTCTAAAGGACTGCGGCCTTGTCCGCCGGTTTGACTTCTCTTCTGTTTCTGATAGACTTTTGCTAAGAGTCTTACCCGCAAGCCCGGCGCCGCCGGAAAGGTCTCTTCAGGGCGACTTGCCGACTGAAGACATTGATCGGGGTCAACGCCGTCGCATTCGGCTTGTCGGGATAAACGAATAGGGGGCGGTAATGGAAGATATCGATAACAGTTACAAGGTCCTCGGGCTTACTCCCGGCGCTTCCGAGGCTGAAATAAGACTCGCGCACAAAGACCTTCTCGACCGCATCTATCCAGACCTTCTCAGCCCCAGGACCACCCTGCGAAAGTCTGCACGAGAAAAGATCATGGAGATCAATGAGGCTTACGACAAGCTTATGCTTCATCTCGCCGGAACCTCTTTGAGGAACCTCCCTGCCTCGCCGCCGGAGTCCGGCGGAGAGAAGCCGCAGGTACGGGAAGACACGCGGCCTCCTGATACGGTTCCGGTGGAATCGCCGCCGGAAGGTAATATTTCTCCAGGTTATATTCCCCCCGCCCTCGGCGTTCTGGCCTTACTTCTGTGCGTAAGCCTCCTTGGTATCTCCGGCATCGGCGGTACCATGCTTGCAATAGTCGCGGCCGCAGCCGGATGGCTGGCCGGACATGCACTGGTCAAAGGCGTAAATAAATTGAATGCGCCGCGGTTGCAGAAGAGTGCCGTGGCGTGGATGACCGCGGCTCTCTTCTTCGTTGCAATAATTTCTCTTCCCGCACTGTCCAGGAAGTCTCCGAAGAGGGTCGTGCCGGCCGGCATGGAGGAGACGGCACCTAAAGCTCCCCGACCGGCACAGCCTCCCATGAGCGGCCAGGAAAATGAAAAACAGGGGAGGGTCCCGGAACCGGGAGCTGTTGCGGACGGAAAAACGAATCCTGCTGAAAGCGCCTCGTGGCTTACCAGGGGGAAAGAGCTTATAATCGCCGGCAAGTACCAGAGGGCGATAGACGCCCTTACCAGGTCAATACAGCTTAATCCCGGAGAAGCGGCGGGGTATAACAGCCGGGGCGTGGCTTTTGCGTACAGTCACCAATACGAGAAGGCCATGGATGATTACAACAAGGCGATTGAACTTGATCCCAGGGGGGACGGCGCATATTATTTGAACCGAGGGATCGTCTGCGTGGCCCAGGGAAACTACCAGCAGGCCATCATGGACTACAAGAAGGCTGCAGGCCTGGGCAACAAGGAGGCCCGGGATTTCTTCGATTCACAGAACATAGTCTGGTGACTCAAGTTAAAGGTTAAAGGCTTCGTTTAATCGAAATCGGCATAGATCTCGCCGAAGTTGATTCCGGCGATGACCGCCTTTCCGTAAGAGCCCCTGAAAGATGACTTGGCCTCCTGGAATTCCTGGTTCGGGCTTCCGTTCTTTATGGCGGCAAAGGCCTCTATGAATGCAGCGAGGACATCAGCCGCCTTCACAAGCTGGCCGTCACGGGGCATGAACTCATCCCTGTTATATCCGGCATTTATGTCGTCGCTACTTAGCCTGACAGTCTTTCCGTCAGTCACGATCAGGCTGTCGAACTCATTTTCGGTGAACAGTCTTATCTGGTCATGCCATCCGCCCGGGATCAGACTGTATATCTCCTTTTCCATCTGTTCCTTCTCATACTCCTTTATAAGCTCGCTCAGTCCCTCGATGGATCTCTTCACAGGGGAGATTATATCACGCGTCAGGACCTCCGGAAGGTCGTGAAAGAGGCCGGTGAAATAATTATTGAAGGACCTCTTTTCGCAGGCCCCTATGTCGAGAGAGAAGAGATATGACAAAACGGCAACAAATAGCGAGTGACCAATGACCGATGTCCTCGGTATCCGGTAGCGGTTCGCCCATCTCGTCTGGAACCTGAGCTGGCCGCACAGGTCGATGAAGTTGCGGTACTTCTCATGGGTAGCGAGAGCTGCCATTCCTTCCAGATCGGAATAATATTCCTGCTTTTTTTCGAGCGCCTGCCGTATCGACCCCATTTCATACCCTCCGGGGTTCGCCCGTTCCAGTATGTCGAACTCCCACTTCGTGGCGTAAAAGTGGGCCGCGCCGAGCAGCCTTTTATTCAGCGTATCTTCCGTACGAGCGAAGTATTCCCTGAATCTCCCGCAGAACTCCGTACCCAGGGGGGACAGAAATGGTTCTATCTCTCCATAAA
>JBJKPE010000058.1:0-4429 GCA_046706685.1 Thermodesulfovibrionales bacterium
GCCCCATGTATGCGGAAGATGTTAATACTCCCGCTCAGTCGCAGGGGGACTCCACTTATAGTCGGCCAGCTGAGATCGGGAGTGGTCTTTTCTTCGGGGCTGTTGTCCTGCAGTTGCAGGTCTTCGAGGAGAAGCTTCCTGATGGATATCCTGCTATAAAGGAGCCCCAGGGGGTCCCATTCAAGGTCGAGGCTCTTCAAGGCCGCTCTTCCCCGCCGCCAACTGACCTTAATACCTTTCAGCCTCAGCTTGTCCCAGAACCTGCCGTCAACCTTGTCCACATGAATGCTGAAGGAGGTGCGGGAAGAAAGTTCGGCGATGAGCCACCGCGCTCCATCGCTGGTTCCCAGCAGCCATGCCAGGGCCCCTGCAAGAGCAATAACGAGCAGGAGGAGAAATGGGAGGAGACCGTAAAGGATCTTCCTCTTCACTGCTCGAACCCTACTGTAAAGTGTATCCTGAAGCCGGGATTGGGGACACCGATCTGTCGCGCAAGATCCAGCCGCAGTGCGCCTATCTTCGTGTAATACCTGACCCCCACGCCTGCACCCTTGAACAGGGTAATATTCGTGAAGGAATCGAAGGCGTTTCCGATATCAAAAAAGGCGGCGACACCCCAGTCGCTGAGAATGGCCCGGTCGAGTTCCATGCTCGCAACGAAGATATTTTTCCCACCGATCACGTTTCCGTCTGAATCCTTCGGACCCAGCGACTCGAAGGCATACCCCCGTACACTCCTGTCTCCACCGGCGAAGAAGCGGAGAGAAGCCGGCAATTCCCGGAACGCCTCCTGTTGCAGGGTAAATCCGGCTTTGAGACGTGACTGGATCGAAAGCCTCCAGGGGAGGGGTATTATTGAATCGCCGTCCGCTTCTATCTGTATGAAGCCCGTACTGGACCCGAGGACCTTGTGCGTCGTTTTCAGATCGAAGGCGTACCGGTATCCGTGGGTTGGACGGATAAGACTGTCATAGCGGCGGGCTGAGAAGCGCACTCCCGGCATTATCAGGCGGGCTCTTGACCTGTCGTTGCCGACGGTGTAGTCTTCTTCCTGCACCTTAAGGTAGACCGTACCCAAGCGACCTTTCCCAAGACTGCGTGTTCTGTCGCCTTCCAGTGCGATCAGTTTGTTTTTGTAAGTTGTGACCTTCTCGCGCACTGCATTAAGCTGGACCTCGTTGAAGCTGTCGATGCTCCCTGCACTTGGAATGATGTAGCCGGCACCGAAGGCCTGGATGCGGGTGGAGAGGTTCAGGTTAAGCTTCAGTTCGCGGCCCCGGTTGAAGAGGTTCAAATCCCTGTAATCGACCGTCACCCTGGGCCCCGTGTCGGTTCCGTACCCGGCCCCAAGGCGAAGGCGCCGGCTGGGGGCCGGTTCGAGCCTTACGATCACAGGCACCTCAAGGTTGTGAGCCTCTTCTTTTGCCGGAGATATGATGACATTCCTGAACCGGTCCGAATTGGCGAGGTTCAGCTGGGTCTCGCCGAGTTTGGCGTAAGAAAAGATCTCGCCCGGTCTGAAGGTCACAAACCTCTCCAGGAACTTTACCGGATAGCTGGAGGCACCCTCGAAACGCACGGGACCGAAGCGGTACCGCGGCCCAGTATCAAGGACAAGCATGATGACGGCAGTCGACGCCTTCTCGGAGACAAGGATCTCGTGCTCCGGAAATGAGGCGTCGAGATACCCAAGGGCGAGGGCACGCGACCTCAGGTCACCTTTCGCCTTTTCATAGATGTCCTCACGCAGGACGTCCCCCTTGCGCAGAGGAAAAGAGGCGACAAGAGACATCAGAGATTTTTCGCGGGCGCCGTCCCCCCTCAGTGATACGTCCACTCCGGTAATGCGCACCGGCTTGCCCAAATCCACATCCACCACGAGACGATAACTGCCCTCTCCGGTATTTTCCTTTTTTGTTGATACCTTCGCATTGTAATATCCAAAGGGTTCGGTTGCCGTGAGGACCTTTTGGGGAACCTGGTGATCGAAACGATCCAGCCAGAGCCGGTTCACCCTGCCGTTCTGGACCAGGCCGGGAGGAACTGCAAGAGCAGCCTTCACGTTTGCGAGAATATCTCCCTCCACTCCCCTGACTACCACCTCCAGCGGTTCGGCGGCATAGAGCCGTCCGGGAATGGCAGCGAATGACATACAAAATATCAAGGCGATGAGAGGCCCGTGCAAGCCGATTCGCCGTGAATTCAGGCTTCCCGCAAAGAGAGATATTATTCGACCGGTTTTCAAGAGTTCACCTAACCCACATTTATTTGCTGGCGAGCGTTCAGATGTCCTCTTCAGCCAGCTGGCGGATATACCGGAAGGAATTTTTTTGTGTGCACTCCACTGCCGAAATCATTTTGTGCAGCCCGGTCGACTTTAGATACTCCACGTAAACTTCGATATCCAGCAGATTTGGCATGCCCTTCAGCTCTGAAGTCCTACCCTCTCATGTCACTTTGATGTCCTTGCCGTTCTCCCATAGGCCATGAATATTGCAGAGACTGAGAGCATGCAAAACACCTGGTTTAGTGAGCTTGACCCTGATGGTCGCAGAATGATTGGTATACGCGGGACCTTCATTCGGTCCTTTGACCGCCTCACCGTGGGCCGTGAACTCGCAGCTGGCCAGTTGATAGGTCGCCTTCTCGCCCTCAGGCTGGAAGAACACCTGCACCCATCGTATGTGATGTTCCGTAGTATTCGGGTGTGCCACTTCCTTCCCCACCGAGACGGTGATGTCGAACATCTCACCCGCCTTCACCTCACCGGGACATTCTATAAGTGGCACATGTTTTTCCGTCTTCCAGTCACTCGTCTGAAACAGTTCTCCCATTTTTTTCATCTCATCTTCCTCCCTTCTCCGTCTCCTTCATTGTTTAGTGTCTGTCCATAAACTGCACGTTTCGCTGAAAGTGCTGTCATTCTCGCACGTGAAGCGCGCCTGCCTGCCGGCAGACACGTCGGGAATTCTTCTGTAAAGCCGCCTGAAAGATTCCGCACAAGCCGGAATGACAGGCAAAAGACATAGATAGCTACTTTCTAAACAGACTCTAATGAAAACATTATGGTTCGCACAAAATGTCCTGATCGCTAGATTTCAGTTTACTATAAATCCAGGGGCTGTCAAGCGAGCCGGTCTGACTTGGGATCAGGGCCATCAGATAAATCCTACATAAAAGAAGCACTTAATCTTACAGGTAAAACAGCTTAGTCCTACAGCGTCCGGGCGCCTGAATCAGTAAGCTAAATAGAGATGAATCATTTCAGGCTGCCGGGGACATAACAAAACAAACCCGTAACTGGAGTCGGAAGGGGAGATTTCTTTGAAGGCTTATTTTATTTTTAATGATTCTTCATTAAAGGAAGACAAATTACTGCCTATCCTTTCGGCCCTGGTGGCCGTTGACACCGTAGGCATCGCCTCCGATCTGCTCGAAGCCGTCGACCAGATAAGGCGTAAACATTCCGACGCATTCATCTTCGACAGCAGCATCCTCGACGGAAGAGGGATCGAACTTCTCACACCCACTCTGGATGATAAAGGACCTCTGGTCATACTGCCCAGGAATTATCAGATCACGGAGACGTGTACTTACGTGGGTGTGTCCTTTGAGGTTACGGCACTCCATGATCATAACTGGCTGATGCGGTCTATCGGGGGCCTGATAAGACAATACCACGGACAAAACGCCAGGTAGAATTCTGTCCGTCTTGTCCTGCTGCTCCAGTCAACGGGACGCGGCTGGGCTTTCCCCTCCAGCCCGTTCGTCCCAGAATTAATGGATCCCATATCGATTGAGAAAGCCGGGACTTTGTGCTAGTATTCTCCTACAACTGCAGAAAGTCCATTACAGAATTTCTGAATTTTATCCGACTGGAAGGTTCCCGGGGAGGATGATTTGAAAAAGCGGAAAAGGACACTCTCCCAGAAAGTAATGAGGCAGATCGCCTGGGAAACGGGCCTGAGCTTCCCCATTCCGCTCTCCTCAGACTATCTGTCGCTCTCGATGGTCCATCCACGGCTAGGCCACGTTCATTGGAATGTACTGGCGGAGTCCCTGGAAAACCTTATTATGAGCCGCGCAGATGTACTTCGCGACGCTCCATTTATTGTTCGGGTTTATGATGTGACGGAAATTGTTTTCGATGGCTTAAATGCCCATGCTTTTTTCGACCTGCACGCGGGGTCTCCCGCGGGAAATTACTATTTCAGGGTCGACAGCCCGGCCAGGAACTACCTCGCAGAGGCAGGCCTTCGCGGAAGGGACGGCTCTTTCGCCTCCCTGGCCCGTTCAAATGTAGTATTTTTCGACAGGGACAGGCCCTCGGGGAACTACCAGGTTGCCGGTTTATTTGTCGGCAGTTCGCAAAACAGAACCTTCAGCATTGAAAACATCTTCGACGCGCCCGTTTATGAAAGGATGAACC
>JBJKPE010000059.1:0-5864 GCA_046706685.1 Thermodesulfovibrionales bacterium
CGGAAAAGGGACTGGATCTTGCGAAGGCGGCAACGAAGTCCGCAGAGGAAGGCAGACGGCTTGTGCTGAAAAGATACGAAAATTCGCTCTCTACGATTGTCGACCTGCTCGATGTGCAGACGAGCCTTGATGCGGCGCGGGCGGACGTGGTCCGGAAGGAAGGCTCCTATTTGGCTGCAATAGCGAACCTCGGGTTCCAGAGCGGGACTCTGCTCGGGGAGTTCGGGCTGGAGAGATAGCGGGTAATTATTAAAAGATCTGACAACAGTCTGTACTTTTGGCTGTCATTCCCGCGGAGGCGGGAATCCATTTTTAACTTTGAATGGATGCCCGACTAAGGACCTCGGGCATGACGCATAAGACAATAGAATCGTAAAACACTATTATGAGGTCGTTATCATGAAAATTTGGTGCGGACGAAGTGTGGCACTGCTTCTTTCTCTTGTCTCGTTGCTTGTACTGAGCGGCTGCAAGGAAAAGGTAACCCCGGGGGTCTCTGAGGTAAAAAGACAGCAGGTCACCGGAGTAAAAATGGAGACGATAAGCCCGACCGAGGTGAACGACTATTATGAAACCTCCGGAACGGTCATTGCGAAGGCTGTCAGCGTTGTTTCGGGCAGGATAATGGGTACTATCACAGCAGTCAAGGTGAGGGAGGGGGACAAGGTCCGTGCCGGGCAGCTTCTTATTACGATCGACGACAGGGACATCCGCCAGAAGGTGAAGGCAGCAAGTGAGGGGTATGAAGAGGCGAAGAAGGGACTTGAGGCCGCGAAGGAGAACAGAGATCTGGTCGATACCACGTACAGGAGATACAAGAACCTCTATGACGAAAAGGCGCTTACCGGGCAGGAGCTCGACCAGATAGATACCAAGAAGAAGATTGCCGACATAGATTTAGACAGGGCCGGGGCCGCCGTGCGGCGTGCTGAAGCCGGCCTCAGAGAGGTAGAGGTTTATCAGGGATTCGGGCGCGTGACCGCCCCTGTCGCGGGGATCGTTACCGACAAGAAAGCGGACGCCGGCAGTATGGCGGTTCCCGGAGCTCCGTTGATGAGTGTCGAGGACAATTCTTCATACCGGATAGAGATAAAGGTAAACGAGACTTTATCCGGCCGGATCAGGAAAGGGATGGAGGCCGATGTCTTTATAGGTGCTCTGGACAAAGACTTCAGAGGAAGGGTGGTTGAACTGGTCCCTTCCATCGACCCGGGGAGCAGAAGTTTTGTGGTGAAGATCGCTCTTAATGGAGAAGGACTCAGAAACGGCTTTTATGGCAGAGTGTCAATCCCGGTGGGGAAGAAGAAAATCCTCCTGGTTCCGGCCGTGGCTGTCGTCGAGAGAGGAGAGCTCACCGGCCTGTATACGGTCGGCGGGGACAACGTGATCAAATATACTCTGGTAAGGGTTGGCAAGGCTTACGGAAACAGGGTTGAAGTGTTGTCAGGCCTGACGCCGGATGAGAAGGTCATTGTTGACGGTGTGGAAAAGGCCGTAGACGGCGGGTTGTATGTCGGCACGGGTCCTGAAAGAGAGGCGGCGAAGTAATCCGGACCAAACAGGTTCTGACCTGGAGCCGAACAGCCGGAATGACAGAGCGGCGACTGTTCGCAGACGGGATTATTCCCTCTCCGGCAGGCAGGGGTGACGGGAGTTTTTCTGATTATTATCCATTCAATTATAGGCACTAAAGAAGACATAATCATGATTTTTGATGCAATAAAAAGTAAAACATGGGTTACCCGATGAACGACATGGGTTTGGCGGGAAGGATCGCGAAGGCCTTTATCAATTCGAAGCTTACACCCCTTATTGTGCTCGCTGCCCTCATACTCGGTGTTTTCGCCGTAATCTCCACGCCGAGGGAAGAAGAGCCTCAGATACTCGTCCCGATGATAGACGTTATGGTCGCCTACCCTGGGGCTTCTGCAAAGGAAGTCGAGGAGCGGATCACGAGTCCGGTAGAAAAGCTTATGTGGGAGATAAAGGGCGTCAAGTATGTATATTCCATGGCAAAGCCGGGGATGGGCCTTATTATCGTCAGGTTCGAGGTGGGGGAGGAGATGGAGACGAGCCTTGTGAAGCTCTACAACAAGCTCATGTCGAATTACAACATTATTCCACCTGGTGTTTCGCAGCCTCTTGTCAAGCCGAAATCCATAGATGATGTGCCGATTGCGACTTTTACCCTGTGGAGCGATAAATACCATGGGTACGAATTGAGGCGGGTCGGCGTAGAGGTATGTAATGAGCTGAAGAAGGACAAGAATGTGTCGGAAACGAGCGTTATCGGCGGGCAGAGAAGACAGGTGAGAATTGTCTTCGATCCCCTCAGGTTAAGGGCCTACCACGTCTCTGCTTTCCAGATAATCGATGCGCTCCGGAAGGCGAACTTCATTCTCCCCTCGGGGACATTTTCCTCCGGCAACAGGGAATTTCTTGTCGACACCGGGGCCTTTCTGAAGAATGCGGATGAGATCGGCAGCCTGGTGACGGGTGTTTATGACGGGAAACCGGTCTATCTCAGGGATGTTGCCGATATAAAGGACGGACCCGAGGAGCCCTCTGATTATGTGTTCATGGGGCTGGGTCCTCAGTCCGGAGAGGCTGGTATCGGCCCGAAGTATTCGAAGTCCGGCCGGTATGAAGCGGTCACCATTACGATGGCAAAAAAGAAAGGCTCTAACGCGACTCTGATCGCGGAGGAGGCGATAAAGAAAATCGAGGCCCTGAAAGGGACCGTCATACCTTCCGGGGTGGAGGTTACTACCACGCGTAATTTCGGGGCGACGGCCAAGGAAAAATCGGATGAGCTTCTGGAACATCTTCTGATAGCGACCATCTCGGTTATCATCCTGATAGCCCTGGCGCTCGGCTGGCGTGAATCAATCGTTGTTGCGGTGGCGGTGCCGGTGACACTGGCCCTGACGCTTCTGATCAACTATCTTTACGGGTACACTCTGAACAGGGTGACCCTGTTTGCTCTTATATTTTCGATAGGCATCCTGGTCGACGACGCAATAGTCGTTGTCGAAAATATCCACAGGCACTTCAAGCTGCACAGGATAGGCAGGCTTACTGCCATACTTGCAGTAGACGAGGTCGGCAACCCGACCATCCTTGCGACATTGGCGGTCATAGCCGCCCTGATGCCGATGGCCTTTGTGCGGGGGCTGATGGGGCCCTACATGAGACCTATTCCGGTGGGCGCATCGGCAGCCATGATCTTTTCCCTCCTGATCGCGTTTATCGTCAGTCCGTGGATGAGCTACCTCGTCCTCAAAGGGGTCAGGACAAAAGGCAAGGCCGGGGAAGAGACAGAGGAAGGCCAGGGGCTCCATAGGCTCTATGCAAGAATGCTGGGTCCTCTCATAGATGACAAATGGAAGCGGGCCTCCGCGCTCGGCATCGTGCTGCTCTTACTGGGTCTGGCTCTGATCCTGATTCCGCTTAAGGCCGTGCAACTGAAAATGCTCCCCTTCGATAACAAGAGTGAACTGCAGGTGATTGTGAACCTGCCGGAGGGTGTGACGCTGGAAGAGAGTGCGTCTCTTGCCCGGGACATGGGAGAGTATCTGAAGACCGTGCCTGAGGTGACGGATTACCAGACATATATAGGGACTGCGGCGCCCTTTAATTTCAACGGGCTTGTCCGCCACTACTATCTGCGTTCCGGCAGCAACGATGTCGACATTCAGGTTAACTTCGTGCCGAAGGGCATGAGGAGCGCCCAGAGTCATGATATTGCCAAAAGAATCAGACCTTTTCTCGATAAGATCGGCGAGAAATACAGGGCAAGGGTAATAATTGCCGAGATACCTCCCGGACCGCCTGTCCTGAGCACGCTTGTGGCCGAAGTTTATGGCCCCGATATGAAAGGCAGGATTGAGGTGGCACGAAAGATAAAGCGTATCTTCGAGAATACGAAGGGCGTCGTAGATGTGGACTGGTACGTGGAGGCCGATCAAAAGAAGTTCGTCTTTGATGTAGACAAGGAAAAAGCGGCCCAAAACGGGGTGAGTACGGAGGCGGCCTCGGAAACACTGAGGACCGCATTGAACGGCATGCAGGCCGGTCTGGTGCACTTCGACAGGGAGAAGGAGCCCGTCGGGATCCTGCTCAGGGCGCCGCTCCGGGAGCGTTCGGGCCTTGCCTCCCTGGAAGAGGTCTCTGTGCCTTCTTCCACTGGGGCGTTTATACCCCTCTCGCAGCTTGTGAAAGTCAGGGAAGGTGAACAGGACAAGACGATATATCATAAGAACCTCAAAAGCGTTGTATATGTCATCGGGGACGTTGCCGGCGCGGCCGAAAGTCCGGTTTACGCTATTCTCAATATGAAAGACAGGATAGGGGAAATCAGGGTCCCCGGCGGATATAAGCTGAAGCAGTATTTTACCAGCCAGCCGTGGCTTGCTGACCACTATGCAATGAAGTGGGACGGCGAGTGGCAGATAACATACGAGGTCTTCAGAGACCTCGGCATCGCCTTCGGGGCCGTTCTGATCCTCATCTACATACTGGTGGTGGCGTGGTTCAGAAATTTTGTTACCCCGCTGGTCATTATGGCTCCCATCCCTTTGACCCTGGTGGGAATACTGCCGGGACACTGGATATTCGGGGCGTTTTTTACCGCCACATCGATGATCGGGTTTATCGCACTGGCGGGAATCATAGTAAGGAATTCCATCCTTCTCATCGATTTTGTCCAGATGGAGTGGAGGGACTGCGGCATGCTGAAGGATGCGCTGATAAAGGCGGGGGCTGTGAGGTTCAGACCGATCGCGTTGACGGCCGCCGCGGTTGTCGTGGGTTCCTTTGTCATGCTCTTCGATCCGATCTTTCAGGGACTCGCCATTTCGATGATGTTCGGGGCGGTGGCCGCGACGGCACTGACCCTGCTTGCCGTACCCCTGCTTTATTACGAATTCTTCAAGGACAGGGTTTGTCCCATTAAGGAGGAGGAATTCGAAACGGAGAAGGAGGTTGAAGATGAGAGAAAAGATGAAATCTAGGCGAAGATATGGTATAATCAAGCAACAGTGAAACTATGTGGGGACACATAAAATGGAGGATGGTTGAATGTATAACAGGTGTACGTGCCAAAAATGCGGGAGCCAATTCGCTACGGTCCTGAAGACAGATCTCGAACTTCAGAACGAGCCTTGCCCGAAGTGCGGTGAGAAACAGCTGAAGATGTCGGGGCCGCTCAGCTTTGCCGAGACAAGCAGACTGTTTTCAGGCGGAGGTTGAAGCCCCAGAGGATGCTAGGCCGGTTCGGCCTTCTTAATAATAAAGGGCATGCTTAAGAAAGCATGCCCTTTTTTTTGCTCAAGACCTCACACCTTAAATCCATTCAACCGAGTAGTTGCTCTTTTTATGTTATTATTTATACCTTATGGAACAGAGACTGCAGAAGATTATAGCCGAAATGGGCATCGCCTCCCGCAGGAAAGCGGAAGAGCTTATCACGGAGGGCCGCGTAACGGTAAACGGGAAGGCGGCCGTCATCGGGATGAAGGCCGACCTGTCAGCAGACCATATCAAGGTCGACGGCAAGCTGCTGGTGAACCCGGAGAAAAAAGTCTACTTTATTTTTAATAAACCGGCGGGTGTTGTAACCTCTCTGAGCGATCCTGAAGGCCGGCCGACGGTGAACGATTTTTTGCGAGGCATAAAGCAGAGAGTCTTCCCCGTCGGCCGTCTGGACTATGACTCGGAGGGAATGCTGATCCTTACGAACGACGGCGAGTTTACGCATGCGGTCCTCCATCCTTCCAGGAAGATACCCAAGACATACCTTGTGAAGATAAAAGGGGCGCTGGAAGAAGAGGAAATAAACAAGTTGAGGAGCGGCATCAGACTCG
>JBJKPE010000060.1:0-17946 GCA_046706685.1 Thermodesulfovibrionales bacterium
CGTTAGCCCCACTTCTCCTGCCTCCTTGACCTGTTTCAAGAAGGGTATTTTGACTGTTCATTTCGTGTAGATTCCTTACGTGAGGCAACGATTCTACTTTATATAGATTTTTGATGAGGCAATGCGAGAGGTTTATAAATGACGCTGTTTTGGATACAATAATGGAAACATTTGGAGGTTCCTGTTGGACAAGCTCGTCGTAAGAGGTGGAAGGAGACTTGAGGGCGCAGTGGATATCAGCGGGTCGAAAAACGCGGCCCTTCCCATCATGGCGGCCACCCTTCTGGCCCCCGGTGAACACTATCTGGACTCGGTTCCGCATCTGAGGGACATCTCGACTATGGGGAGGCTCCTGGCTGACCTGGGGGCCGGGTTCCATCTCGAAAAAAACCGTGCGATCCTGGACTGTAGCGGCATAAAACATTACGAGGCGCCCTACGAACTGGTCAGCACCATGAGGGCCTCGGTACTTGTACTCGGCCCGCTTGTGGCCAGACTCGGCAAGGCGAAGGTATCCCTGCCCGGAGGCTGCGCAATCGGGGCGCGGCCGATCAACCTCCACCTTATGGGGCTCGAGAAGATGGGGGCGTCCGTAACACTGGACTCGGGATACGTTCTTGCGAAGGCGAAGAAGCTGAAAGGTACGTCCATCTGCTTCGATATGCCGACTGTGACCGGCACCGAAAACATCATGATGGCGGCGGTGCTGGCTGAAGGAAGGACCCTGATCGAGAACGCGGCGAGGGAGCCCGAGGTGGTCGATCTGGCGCGTGCTCTCGTCTCGATGGGGGCGAAGATAAACGGGGCCGGCGAAAGTGTAATCGAGATAGAAGGAGTTACCGGCCTGAGTCCTCTCAGGCATACGGTGATACCTGACAGGATAGAGACGGGAACTTTTGTGGCGGCTGCCGGAATCACGGGCGGGGACGTAACGATCAGGCGCTGCAGGCCGGAGCATCTGGATTCGCTGGTTAACAAATTGCGCGACACGGGGATGACATTCAGTCCGGTCAAGAGCGGGATGAGGGCGACAGGTCCGGAGAGGCTGCAATCGGAAAACATAAAAACGATGCCTTATCCCGGATTTCCCACTGACATGCAGGCCCAGTTCATGGCAATGATGTGTGTGGCCGACGGTACGAGTGTCATTTCGGAGAGTATTTTTGAGAACCGGTTCATGCACGTTGCCGAACTCAGGCGCATGGGGGCCGATATCACTATAGAAGGTGGCACTGCAACGGTGAAGGGCGTAGAGAAGCTCACGGGGGCGCCGCTGATGGCGACGGACCTCAGGGCCAGCGCATCGCTTATCGTGGCGGCCCTCGCAGCTGAAGGGGAGACGACTATAAGCAGGATATATCACCTCGACAGGGGATATGAGAGGATCGAGGAAAAGCTGCAGAAGCTGGGAGCCGATATACGGCGGGAGAAAGAATAGGCCGGGCGGAACTCCCCATCGAGGGCAAGTATGATATACTGAAAAGGCGGCCGGAGCGGGCAATGAGAATACTCGAAGGCCAGACAGCAATTACTTTCGTATTCCAAAGTGTTGTTTTTCATATCGTATTTTTTTTGGCTGTGAGCTGAGGTTTGCTGGGGCTTACAGGCTTGAAATCGCCCGGGCGTCAGTAAAAAAAATGACTGAGAGGAGGAACTTTGGCAAAAAGGAAGGGAGCATATAAAAGTGAGAAGAGAAAAAAAGAATTGATGAGGCAGAAAAAACAGGAGATGAAGAGGAAGAAGCGTGTGAACAAGGACGGGACCCCGGAAGGGGATGCTGAGTCGACATCCGAGGAGGGCGAGGAAGGGGACACTGAGCCGACGTCCGCGGAAGGTGAGGAAGGGGATACCGAACCTGCGTCCGCGAAGGGCGAACAAGGCGACGGTTCAGCCGAATAGCCGGCTTACTTGTTCAGTTTCCTGGCGATATATACGCGAAGGGGACATTGACAAAAATGCATGCCCCCGAATACGACGGAGAACCTGCATTCCGCAGGGTTTTTCTCCAGGCATACCAGAAAGGTTTCCAGCCCGATATCTTCGGCCTTGCAGAGTCTCTCCAGCCCGGAAGTGTAACATTCAAAATCTTTCGGACACTGTAAGCCATCTAGGATTTCCGCTACTTTTTCTTTATGTTTCTGCTCATGCCGTTCACTCACGGCCGTACCTCTTTTTAATAAAGTCTCACAGGAATCATATTAACGACCGGCTGCCGGCTTATAATGCGTTGCCGCATCCTGGTCGGGATTGACCGGCCGGCAGGGACTCGCAGAAATAACGGGGCTGCGTGCTCCAGGCTCAAATGCCGGCAATATGTCTATAGTCTTCAGACCACATACAACCCGCTCAAGACAGAAGACATGACATGGGGGTTGGACTTCTCTCTTTGCCCACAGAAATCGAGCAGACTTCGGAGGACGGCCTTTAATGTGCAGCGGGACGAGTGATACCACTATGTCCTGCCTTATGTCACGACGTTGTCTTCAAAGCGCTGAATTTGCGGGTTGGAAAGCCCCCCGGCCCGGCGATTATTTCTTCTTGCCGAGTACGGCGTCCTTGGCGGCCTTTGCGACCCGGAACTTTACGACCTTCTTGGCGGGTATCTTGATCGCCTCACCTGTCTGGGGATTCCGCCCCTTGCGGGCCTTGCGCTGGACCAGAACGACCTTTCCGATTCCCGGCAGGGTGAAGGAGTTCTTGGCCTCCTTGTAAGAGAGCTTCGCCAGTTCGTCGAGAACCGTCACGGCCTGCACCTTCTTGATGTCCGCTGCCTTCGCGAGGTGGTCTGCAATCTGAGATTTCGTCATTGCCTTTGCCATAATCACTTCCTCCTTAAATAAAATGATGGTGATTTTCATATAGCATAATGAATTGCATCCGGAAAAGCTACTGGTTACATTTTTTTAATACGGATATGCCTGACAATGCTTCATGCGCTTCCGGCTTTAAAGAAGTCGCTTAGCGAGGCCGGCGGTGGCTTGGGTCCCTGTCGTAGATCTGTTTCCGCAGCTCTTCCTGCATGATGTCCCAGCCTTTTTCTGTGTGCGGGATGGTGCAGGCGGAGCAGTCCTTAATCCCTGACGGGAGGATTGTAAAGTCGCCGGGACAGGAGAGAAGAAATAATGGGCAGTAACAAAAGAGACAGGAATGCCAGTCGGCGAGATCGTGGCAGGGGAGAAATTCGCATCTGAAGTTGATGAAATGGTTATAATTCATTTTCGCTGTGAGAAAAGGGCCGCGGCGTGAGACAAATTGCGAGCATCCGTTTTAACGGGTTCTCGATCTGAAATGCAGCGGACATGGTTTCCCGAAAGACCCGGTGAGGGACAAAGTATCCTGTCTTCTTTGTTAACGTTGCCTTCCCCTTCTCCTGAGACGGTCCGCTGCCTTAAAAAATAATTTTAATGCGACAGGGCGTTGCCGGAGATCCTGTAGTTGAAGTGGGCCGCTTCCTTCTGGTCGTAAAGGTAGACGGCATCGCCCTTGACCTTGCCGATGAAATGCGACGAGTTGTCGCGGATATATCCGATGAAGGTGTTCCCCTTTACGGAGAGATCGATAAAATGGCCGGCGCTGCAGGAGAACTGATACCTGAAGATATTCGGAGAGTGTGTCATAAAGCTCCAGTTGATATAACTGAAGCTCTTCAAACACCTTTCATCGGGAAGTCCCGGGATGCCGATTTCACAGGACTGGGCATAGTCATATACCGAGGTGACGTCTTTGCCGGCTATCAACCGTCCCACTATATACGCTATGCACGCATGAGTGTAACTTTTCATACGCATGCCTCCTTCACTAACCGCATTTTGTAAATCCGCAGCTGTGGCATACGGCGCAACCGCCTTCATGCTCGACAGCGCCGCCGCACTCCGGGCATGCGCCTATGCGCATGGCCTCTCCTTTACTATGTCCGTTGCCGCCGTTGCCGTTACCTCTCCCTGCACGCGTCAGATACTTTTCGAGGGCCTTTGCTATGGCGTCGGAGCAGGAGGTGATTTTACCTCCGCTGGTCCAGGTCTGCTCGTGGCAGGTGATACCCTTGAGCTGGTTGATGATCGCCTCCGGTTCGATGTTCGAGCGGAGGGCGAGGCTCACAAGCCTTCCGATCGCCTCGGCCTGGCTCGCGGCGCATCCGCCCGCCTTGCCCATATGGGTGAAGAGTTCGAAGAGCTGACCGTTCTCATCCTCGTTCACGGTGATGTAAATATTTCCGCAGCCGGTTTTCATGCCCCGCGTTTCGCCCTTTATTGTCTGCGGCCTTTTCCTGGGCACGATCTTTACCTGTGCCGGTTCCGCCTCTTTCCTGGTCTTGCCTGTCGAAAGGACCTGCTCCTCCCTCGAACCGTCGCGGTAGACCGTAACCCCTTTGCACCCAAGCTTGTAAGCGAACATGTACACGTCTTCGACATCCTTGGGGGATGCGTCGTGCGGGAAGTTGACGGTCTTGGATACCGCATTGTCTACATGTTTCTGAAAGGCAGCCTGCATGGCTACATGCTCCATCGGCGAGATGTCGTGGGCGGTTGTGAATATCGCCTTGACGTCGTCAGGTATCTCGTCGAAGCTGTGGAGAGACCCTGCGTCGGCTATCCTCTCCATAAGGTCACGTGACCAGAAACCCCGCTCTTTGGCGACCTTTTCAAAGTAGGGGTTGACCTCTATCAGCTTCGTTCCCTCCATTACGTTCCTCACGAAAGATACCGCAAAGAGCGGCTCCACGCCGGAGGAGCAGCCGGCCAGGATCGAGAGGGTTCCGGTGGGTGCGATTGTGGTTACCGTGGCGTTTCTGAGTTTCATTTTTTCATCGTATATGCTGCCGGAATAGTTCGGGAATACACCCCTCTCCTCGGAGAGGGCGGCGGAGGCTTTTTTCCCCTCTCTCTGGATAAGGCCCATTACCTCATCCGCAAGGGCGACAGCCTTGTCTGAATTGTAGGGTATGTCAAGCTGGATGAGCATGTCCGCCCAGCCCATAACACCCAGTCCTATCTTCCGGTTTGACTGGGTCATCTCCGCTATCTTCTCTAACGGATACTTGTTCACGTCGATAACATTGTCGAGGAAATGTACTGCCGACCAGACCGTCCTTCTGAGTTTCTGGTTGTCGAGCGCTCCTTCCCTTGTCATCCTTGCGAGGTTTATGGACCCGAGGTTGCAGGACTCATAGGGGAGAAGGGGCTGTTCTCCGCAGGGGTTGGTAGATTCTATACGCCCTATCCCGGGGGTTGGGTTGATCGCGTTTATCCTGTCTATAAAGACGATGCCCGGTTCGCCGTTTTTCCATGCATGGTTTACGATGGTATCGAAGACCTGTCTGGCCTTCAGGGTCTTTACGACCTTGTTCGTACGCGGGTTGATGAGGTCGTAATCCTTGTCTTCGCGGACGGCCTGCATGAAGCTGTCTGTAATGGCGACTGAAATGTTGAAGTTGTTGAAGCGTGCGTTGTCGTCCTTGGAGGTGATGAAATTAAGTATGTCCGGATGGTCGACCTTCAATATGCCCATATTCGCCCCGCGCCTCGTTCCGCCCTGCTTGACCGCTTCCGTAGCGGTATCGAAGACGGTCATGAACGAGATGGGTCCGGACGATACACCCTTTGTGGAACCGACTATGTCGCCCCCCGGGCGAAGGCTGGAGAAGCTGAAACCGGTACCCCCTCCGGATTTATGTATGATAGCCGTGTTCTTCACCGCGTCAAATATCGATTCCATGGAGTCCTCGACAGGGAGTACAAAGCAGGCACTCAGCTGGCCGAGCCTCCTGCCGGCATTCATGAGAGTAGGGCTGTTGGGGAGAAAATCGAGGGAGGTCATCATGGCATAAAACTCTTCCGCAGTTGTTGAAACGTCCGCCTCGGACTTGCCGTAAATGAGGTCGGCCGATGCTATGGTATCGGCGACGCGCCTGAAGAGATCTTCAGCGGTCTCTGTTACCCTGCCTTCCTCATTTTTTTTCAGGTACCTCTTTTCAAGGACTTTTAATGCGTTGGGCCCCAGATTGATGGTCTGCGAAAGCGATTTCATGGACTCTTCTCCCCCCTTTTTCGTTTTAAAAGTATTTATTTATTATAAAGAAAATTACAACGTTTTGTATGGCCTAAGAAATTAAACCACAAGATGTTGTACGTGTCAAGCCAAAAATGTGAAAAATATGAATACCTTGATTTAGAATATTTTTTCCTGTGAAATGGTTGTTCATAACTTGTTAATTTGTTAAACGACCCATTATTTTTGGGAATTTGCTGCAGGCGATAGGCGCTGGGCGATCAGCATTCAACCCTCTGCAATCGGGCTAAGATCGCGGCAAATTTTGTATAATAGTGGTTCACTCTGAAGCGTGGTATGAAGATGAAAATCAGCGCCATATTATTAGGCCTCTTAATGACCTTTCTGATTATCAGTTACTTTTTTCTGCGCGAAGTTATGATCTCGAATCCGTCTATATGCAAGAGTTGTCATTTTATTGAATCTTTTTACAACAAGTGGGAGCGGTCGACTCACCACATGGTGCCTTGCCTGAAGTGCCATGATTACGGCCCGATGAAGGCTGTGGCGGGCCAGTTCCGGCTTCTCATGGGGGCTTACAATCCCCGGCCGCTCACGAATGTGCCGGACGGGAAATGCCTGCAGGCCGGCTGCCACGATAGAAGACTGATAGAATCTAGCGAAAATCTGACGAGATGGGATATCGTCTTTGACCACAAGCCGCACTTCTCAGGGCAGCCGGGGGGCATAAGCCTTCACTGCCGGAGCTGCCACTCCGATATAGTGCAGGGAGAACATATGCGGGTATCGATCAACGTCTGTTTCCTCTGTCATCTTAATTCGCGGGACAACAGGGACGGGGAAGATGAGTGCAGGGTCTGTCACAAAGAGGTGAAGGCGAATGTCTCTTACAGGGGCAGGTTTTTCAACCATCTGAGACCCCTAAAGAAGGGCGTTTCGTGCGTAAGCTGCCATACGTCGGTGATCATAGGCGACGGAACCGTACCCCAGGAAAAATGCTTTTTCTGTCATATCGACAGGGGAACCAGATACGGGGATTCTTCCTTTGTCCACAGGCAACATGTAACTCTTAAACAGATAGACTGTTTTTTCTGCCACAGATTCGTGGAACATGGTGGTATCAAGCTGTCGAAGGATGTCGGGAGGCTGATCGGTATGAAAGAGGGAAGACCTTTCAGTCGAAGAGTCCGGTGAGGACGTTAGCCCTCTCCTCTATATTTCTTGCGATGCTCTCCTCCGCCTCCTGAAGCTTGTGCAGTTCGTCGGCGATATTCAGTGAGGCGAGGATCGCCGCTTTCAGGGGGGTCATGGTCGGAGAAGCCGCATACACTTCCTTCAGCTTCCCGTCCACGAAAGCAGCCAGTTTTTTAATATAGTCCTCCTGGGCATCTCCCTTGAGCGTGTATTTCTGTCCCAGGATGGTTACTTCGACACTTCCCATTTGTTGCCCTCAGCCCTGCAATGTGTCCAGCTCAGCAAGGAGTTCTTCCAGCTGCGTGCCGATCGAAGATTTTTCAGACTTCATCGACTCGATTTCCATGTTCTTCTGGTTGAGTATCTGCTCGTATTCCCTGATCTTCTTTTCGAGAAGGGTTTTTTCTTCCTTTAATGCCTTTACTCTCTCTACCGCAACCGCTATTTTTTCCTCAAGGTTTCTTAGACGTTCCAATGGCAAGACCTCCCTGTTTCTCTCTACGGAATCGTGACCGGATGTGTCATTATCAAATAGGGTTTTTTTCCAGCCCATTGTTCTTACCATACCAGATGAAAACGTTCCATGTCTACAGCGAAATTTGTGCCGGCGGGAATCAGCGCTCCCTCCTGCCGAAATCGCCTTCTGTCATCATTTTTACCCAGTGTTTCAGCGTGATGACGGCGATTATTTTGTCCTTGTCCAGGAAATAGTTGGTATTGAGAACGACCGATCCTGGGTAGGCATAGGAACGGTAGAGGGGCATCACCTCGTAACCGGCGACCGCGCCGTCCTGCGTCAGTATCATGCTTAACTGTGAACGCATGAAATCCGGATTACAGCCGGCGACGAAAGTTTCCGCCTTTTCGAGTGCCTCTCGTGCAGGCAGACCCTTTATGACCCGGTAGTCGAAGTCGGGGGCGTATGGTTCAATGGTGAACCCGTCCCCCTCCCTGTCGAGAAGGGCCAGGGTTCTGAGATCGTTGAAATGCGTGCAGCCGTAAAGGATCAGCGAATACGTCCCTTGTACCCCGGTGACCGCAGCGCCTTCAACCTTCAGGCGGGGCCGTATGGCGCAGGAACTGCCGGCGATGAGGAACGCCGCGAGCAGGCAAAACGCTGTAATCTTTGCTATGCTCCCCTTCATAACCGAAGTATATCACCTCCTGCCCGGGATTGCAGCTTGCTTCGGCAGATAGAAACAATAAAGTTGTCATTCCCGCAAGTGAAGCGAATTGGGGGGCTGGTAATCGGACTCCATCAACTCACTGAAGTCATCAATGGCCGGAAATTCGCGGGACGATCCTCTTGCGGCCTTTGAACTTGCGTAGGCCTTGTAGAGGATATACCGTATGCCAAATTTTTTTGCTGTCCTCAAGACCGCTTTTGTGTCATCGATAAAGAGACTTTTTTCATTTTCAAACCCCAGTCTCTCCTGTGCCCTTTCCCAGAACTCGACCATCTCCTTCGGATAGCCGATTTCAAATGAAGTGAGAGCCTTATCGAAGAACTTCCCTATCCTCGTTTTTTTCAGCTTGATCTCCAGGACCTTGTAATGGGCATTTGTTACCAGGAAGACCTTCTTCCTGTGCATCTTGAGCCAGTGTAGAAATTCCTCGACGTGGGGATGCACCTCTATGAGATGCTGAATCTGCTCTTTGAGAGCGGGGATGTCTATATCCACCTCTCTAGACCAGAAATCGATGTCCGTCCAGTTAAGGGTCCCCTCGTGGATCTTGTACCTGCCGAACAACTCCTCCCGGGCCTTGCCGAATGTGATGCCGTTTTTTTCGGCATATTTCTCCGGAAGCAGATGTTGCCAGAAGAAATCGTCGAAATACTTGTCCAGAAGGGTCCCGTCCATGTCGAGGAGGACGTACTTGATATCTTCCATAGGTATCTTCTGCCGGTTGATCATGCCTTTCCTCTCTTTATGAATGACGAGTCTTGCAGCTGAATACCATTAACAGGAAAATCTCCTCCCGGCCCTCTTGTCCAAAGAGTCTTTAAGACTTAAGCGGCTAATCAGGGGGCAGGGGAGATTTTCTTTAAAAAGTGCACACAATTCAGGGGCTGCTGTAAGTCAGCAGCGGGACAGGCGGTCTGTCAGAGTTTTCCCTTTGTCGAGGGGACACCTTTTACTCTGGGGTCTATAGTGGCAGCCTGCCTCAGGGCTCGTCCAAGGGCCTTGAAAATCCCTTCGATGATATGATGGGTGTTTCTTCCGTAAGGGACGCCTATATGGAGAGTGACCCCTGCGTGGCCGACAAACGCCTGCAGAAAATCTTCGACCAGGTCCGGGTCGAAGTCCTTCAGCTTGCTTTTCTTCGGGAAATCGACCCTGTACACAAGGTAAGGCCTTCCGCTGATGTCGAGGCTGACGGAGGCGAGGCTCTCGTCCATCGGTACTGATGCGTGGCCGTAGCGGGTTATGCCCTTCATGTCACCCATCGCCTGTTTTACCGCCCTGCCGAGAACTATCCCTATGTCTTCTACCGTGTGGTGATAGTCGATGTCGATATCGCCTTTTGCCTTGATGTCCAGGTCGAAAAGCCCGTGTCTGGTCATGAGCGACAGCATGTGGTCCAGAAAGGGGACCGATGTCCTGCCGGAGTATCTGCCACTGCCGTCCATATCTATCTTTACCTTAATGTCCGTCTCTTTTGTCTTTCTTTCGATCTTCGCAGTCCTCATTACGCCTCCTTTTTTGTCAGGCCGGTGACCGCGGCGAGTGCCCGGAGAAAGGCGTCGTTTTCCCGCCGGGTGCCGACGGTTACCCTCAGGCATCCCGGGACCGCGTCATGCATGTTGCGCACGAGAATGCCTTTCTTAAGCAGTGCACCGTAAGTCTTCCCCGCTTCGCCTGCTCCGAACAGGATGAAGTTCGCCTCCGAAGGAAAAGGCTTTACGCCTTCTATTTTTTCCATTTCCCTGATAAGGCGTTCCCTCTCGGCAACAATGTCCCTTATGAATTGCTTCATTTTTTTCTTCTCTTTCAGTGCCTCGGCAGCAACGGCCTGGGACAGGGCATTCACGTTGAAGGGCAGCCTCACCTTGTTGACCTCCGAAATGATTTCGCTGCCAGCGACCAGGAAGCCCAGCCTCAGTGCGGCAAGGCCTACCTTGCTCAAGGTTCTCATGATGACGAGATTATCGTAGTCGCGCAGCAAAGGCAGAAAGCCGCGGCGGCTCGAAAATGGCTGGTATGCCTCGTCGACAACAACGAGTCCTCCGGAGGCCTCGATTATCTTCAATATGCTGTCGGAAGAAAAACAGTTACCTGTCGGGTTATTCGGACTGCTGAGGAATATCAGTTTGGGCTTTTCTTTCTTTATCGCTGCCAGGGTCTTTCCGATGTCTATATCGAACTCCCTGTCAAGCGGGACGGCTATCTTTCTTGTGCCCAGCGCCTGCGCGATAATACCGTACATCGAGAAGGTCGGGACCGGAAAAAGGACCGGACCTCCGAACGTGGCGATTAGGTAATAGATGAGCTCGTCGGAGCCGTTTCCCTGGAGGATATTGCCTTTTTCCACCCGCAGGTCCCGGGCAACGATGCCGAGCAGTTTTTTGGCTTCCGGGTCGGGGTATCTGTTGGTATGGATCCCCTGCACAGCCTTCAGGGCCTCGCTGAAACCTGCAGGACTTTCGTTCGCGTCAAGCTTCACCCGGCAGGGGATCTCCTTTGCACTGTAAGCGGTCAGGGAGGCCACCTCTTTTTTTACGAGTCCCTTGATTTTCATGATCGTGGCATTATATCACAAAAATGCCCCGTTCATCTGCGAATATCCGATTGCCTTGAGACGGCAATTATCAAAGATAAACAGGGATGGATACGAGTGTTTTCATCCGGCAAGGCTCTCACCGGCCGGGTGGGTGATGAGGAAGCGGGAGTTCTGAGAACCGGTTTTCACCAGTGCAGATCCGCAGCCAAAATGCCTGTTAAAAGATAATTTAGGTACGACGATGCCGGCCCTGCGGTTTTCTTCAGAAGTGGCATTGTCATGCGGAAAAAATTGGTATAATAAAGAAATAAAAAATACCAGGAAGGAGTGAATAATGAAAATACCTGTAGTCGATTACGACACCTGCGAAGGGTGCGGGACATGCGAAGCAATATGCCCCGATGTTTTCCAGATGAAAGACGACGGAAAGGCATATGTGGTGAATGCCAAAGGGTGCAGCACCTGCAACTGCGAGGAGGCTGCTGAATCCTGCCCGGTGACGGCAATAACCATGGAAGAAGAATAATCTCCGGGTTGTTAATCAGCCGGCGGTGAAGTCTTCGGGTTTCACCGCCGGCTTCTTTTATAAAGGGCCCCCTTGTTTCCGGCTGTAAAGTTGGAGCGGACCGTTATCGAAGCAGAACGGTTCGCTTGCCGGTGAATGAAGTGTAAGGCTTCATAATATCTGAATGTTTTGGCGATTTTTGCGCGTTTGCTTGAATAATCGCCGGTTTTCTAGTCAATCATCCGTTTCGTCGATTCCTGCCGATCTCAGCCAGAGGACTATCTCCTCTTTTGTACGATTCGCATTGAATTTATGCCATTGTTTGCGTTCGTGAGGGTATGGCTCGAGGGCGTCCTTGAATTTTCTGAAGGCTCCCTTGCCTTTGAGGAGAGTGAGAAGCGTCTCCCGCAGCTCCCCGTTTTCAACCCCTTGCGCAAACTCAGTCATGGCATCATAGCCCTTCCCCGATTGTCTCTCAGGAATTCTGACATAACGGTTCCGCCCATAAAGGAATATGTCGAGTGCCAGTTCGACCTCGTCTTCGATCCAGTCGGCTATATCTATATCCTCGTCGAATTCGACACCTTCATAATCAGCCATGTCTTCGTCAATGTTTTCATAGAGGATGGATTGAGCCTTCCTTATGATGTCTTCCGACAGGATTATAACGTCCCCGGTTTCTATGTCGAGGAAATAATCGAATGAATCCCTTAAAGTGTCTTCCATTGCCTTCTGGATCTCGTCAAAGTCGATCTTCGGTATTGTCATGTAAGCTTTTTTACAAGACTGTAGAGCACAGGATACTCGGCCTGTGCCGCTTCTGTTTCCTCGCGCAGATATGAAAGAGCCTGGGCGACGTGCCTGAGAAAGTATTGCTTACCTTTCTCCGTCGCAAGAAAGCCATAGGCGCCGAGGGCCTGCATATGCCTCTGGAGCCTGCAGGGAAGCAGACTCCTGCTGAAGGCTGCTTCATCGAAGAGATCCCCGTAATAAAGTTTCATTTTATCGAGGTAATAGACGATCAACCGTTCGCGCATCAGATCATCCAGTTTTACATAGGGGTCCCAGAGCAGCGAGACGAGATCGTAGGCCGGCGGGCCTATTCTTGCCCCCTGGTAATCGATGAGCCTCGGCGTATCCCCTTCGGTTACCATGATATTCTGCGACTGAAAGTCCCTGTGAACAACCGACTTCGGGAATGAGTCCACTTTTCTTGCCAGTCTGTCGAATTCAGCGTCAAGAAGGGACTCTTCTTCGGGCACGATGCCCTTTATCCCCAGGACGAATCTTTCGACAAAATAACCTGTTTCCCACCTGAGATGGTCATAGCCGAACACCCTGAAATTCGGGGCCGGGCACTCCCGTACGTTGTCTGTTACTTCTGTATGGAGGCGGATGAGGACATCAAGGGTCTTTTTGTAAAGGTTTTCTGCCCTGCCCGGACCTCTTGTACACCTGATCCATGAATAGAGCGAAATGTCACCGAGGTCCTCAAAAAGCGCGTGGACCTGTCCTTTATCCGTCGAAACAGGCCCGGCGCCGGCGGCCGTGTCTTCGGCTATGAGATCTGCCACAGGGACCGAATACTTCGAGAAAAACCTGGTATAGATAATCTGTCTTTGGTAGTCCGGGTCAGACCGGCCGCATTCCAGAAGGACGGCGGTCTTTTCATGATCGCGCACCCGGTAATACTTCCTGTCGGAGCCGCCGGTTCCGATAAGGATGGAGCCGATTTCTCCCGGGGGGCCTGTCAGAAACCCGGATAACAGCGAGTAAGAAGTCTCAGGTGGTGTCGACAGCCGCTCCCTGATCGGGACCCGGAAGTCTTCTCCCGCGATCGTGTTTTCGATATGTTCGCCGCTGCGGACCCGTGAGCCCGGCAGAACAATGCAGTTCCGGAGAGACGCGGCCCCTTCGAAGACGCTTCCGCCTTCAATGACTGTGCGACCGCCTATCCTGATCCCGTCGCATTCCACGGACGGGTGAACGTATACCATCTCCCCTCCTTCACTAAGGGCATGAAATACGGCCGACGAATAGGCGTCCGGCGTCCCGATGTCGCTCCAGTAGACACCGGATATATCAAGGGTACCGACGGAAGAGCCCGAAAAAGCCGCATGGAGCCAGGCATCCACCACATCCGACTTCCCCTCCTTCAGAAAACGGAGGAACCCGGGTGAATACACGGCGATTCCCGTATAGGTGACCGGCCGGAGCCCCATACCGGAGTCCGGAGGCTGTTTCCGGACATGCCTGACCCTGCCCTTCGGGTCGATCCAGACATTATTTATCTCGGGATAATCATGAACCGCCAGGGTGACCGTATTCCCCGACGAAAGATGCTCCTGGAGGAGCGCCCCGAGGTCTATCCCTGAAATGATGTCGGCGTTATGGACCAGGAAAACGGACTGCTCCAGCAGCGGGGCCGCATTTTTCAGCGCCCCGCCTGTACCCAGGATCTTTTTTTCATGAAAAATCTCGATCTTTGCCGAGTACGCGGACGCGGCGGCATGGTCACGGACCGATTCCCATCCGTAGTGGGTGTTGATGCCTATGCGTCCGACGGGGAGGGAGGATATCTTGTCGAGGACCATATCCAGAACCGCTCTCCCCAGAACAGGCAACAGCGGCTTGGGGATTCGTCCGGAGACAGGCCTGAGCCTTTCGCCAAACCCGGCAGCGGGAATAAACACATTGATATCTTTCATCTGTCAGTAAAGAAGATATTCCTTCCTGGTTTTCCTGTTAAACTCCCTCAACTCCCCGGTCCACCTGAGTTCCATGTCCCTGACAGCGGCGCCGCTCTCGATATCATTCCGCAGCAGGTCGGACCCCGAGAGGATGTCTATCGGAAGAAGGGTATCTTCATATTCGTACGGCGGTTCTTTCCAGGCGAACTGCGCGGGATACAGGTCGTGTGCGGCCTTCAGAACGGCCACTGCGGTCCTGAAAGGTCTGAATCTCTCCCTGTCGGTAATATGAATCTGCGCCCCGCCGCATAGCCTCCCGGCATATTTCTGGAAGGTGGGAAGAAAATAGAGGGGCCGGAACAAGACACCGGGGAGCCTTAAGCCCGATAAGTACCCGACCAGCGCGTAAGGATCTATATAAGGTGCGCCGAATATTTCGAAAGGCTTTGTTGTTCCGCGGCCCTCGCTGATATTTGTACCCTCAAGCAGGCACATGCCCGGATAGACGAGCGCAGTGTCGACTGTGGGCATGTTCGGTGACGGAAGGACCCAGGGCAGGCCTGTATCCTCGAACCACATCTCTCTCTTCCAGCCGGCCATCCGGATGACGTGGAGGTCGACAGAGGGGTAAAAGCGGTCTTTCAGGTAGGAGGCTATTTCGCCTATGGTCAATCCGTGGCGGACCGGCAGTTCGTGCAGTCCTACGAAGGACCTGTACTCCTGCTTCAGCAGGGGCCCTTCTATGAGGTGGCCGCCGACCGGATTCGGCCTGTCTGTGACCACTACCGGGAGGTTCAACTCCATGCTTGCCTCCATAACGAGGGCCATCGTCCATATGAACGTGTAATAACGTGCTCCCACGTCCTGCAGATCGATGACCATGGCGTCGATATCCGTGAGCATCGCCCTGTCCGGTTTGCGGGTTTTTCCATAGAGGCTGTAGACGCGGAGGCCTGTCCTTTCGTCCCTGAAACCGTCCCATTCTATCATGTTGTCCTGGGTCTCGCCCCTTATGCCGTGCTGCGGGCCGAACAGTGCCCTCAACCTGAAAGCAGTGGATTTGCGGCAGTCGTCGGCGGCATGGACAAGTCTGCGCGTAACGGACGCCGGGTGGACCAGCAGCCCGACCCTCGCGTTTTTCAGGTGCTTCGGCCAGGCGGTGCCGAGCACGTCAAGACCGGTCTTGATTTTGTCCGGCATTCTCAGCAGTCTCCGGTTCTGTCTACTCCAGAAGCAGGTCCCTGAGCCCGAGTGTTATTTCCTTCAGCCTGAGCTCCCGGTTGTCGGTGGTTATATCGAGCAGTTTCACATCGTCCCTCTTCTTGATCTCGCTGATGATGCCCGTGCCTTTGTCGGCTATTGAGGCGACGACCGGCTTATCGGAGTTGAGCAGTTCAATGATCAGCTTCGAGAATTTTCTGGACTGGCATTCCACCTTGTCGATACCGTCTACAAAGTAAAGACTTGTCTTCTTTTCCGGCGAAAAGACGTCGTCAAGGAGATTTTCAAAGGACTTCATGTCGATGCGGTACCTTCCCACAACATACCTGCTTTTCAGGTTCGTGCCGGCAAGCACCCTGCCGTCCCCCTGAAGGTTGAAAACGAGAATGCCTGACTTTGCACCGTCCTCAACCACCTCTGCCGTATAAAAGCCGGTTGGATTAAACTCCTTGAAGATCTCGGAGAGTTTCCTGATGAGGCTTGTCTTGCCGGTGCCCGGCGCTCCTGTCAATAAGAGATTTTTTATCACAATAGAATCTCTAAAAGTCTGTCCAGTTCTTCGAGAGAATAGTAGTCTATCTCTATCCTGCCGCCCTTTTTCCCTTTATGAATAATCCTGACCTTTGTCCCAAGCTGCCTGACAAGTTTATCCTCAAGGGAGGCCGTCTGCGGATCTTTGCCATCCCTCTTTTTCTCCGGCTTCGACAATTTTCTTGCCAGCAGTTCCGCTTCCCGCACACTCAATCCCTTTTTTACAATTTTCCTGGAAGCCTGTACCTGGCCGGTCCGGCCTTCGATCGAAAGCAGCGCCCGTGCATGGCCCATGGTCAGTGTGCCGTTGTAAATCAGGTCCTTGATCTCGTCGGGCAGTTTCAGAAGCCGCATATAATTTGCGACCGTGGCGCGCTCTTTTCCTACTTTATCGGACAATTCCTCCTGAGTGAGGTTAAAGTCTTTGACCAGGCGGCTGAAGGCCTCCGCCGTTTCAATCGGGTTAAGATCTTCCCTCTGAATATTTTCGATGAGAGCTATTTCGAGCGAATCCTTCGAGGCGACATTTTTTATCAGCGCCGGTATTTTTCGGAGTCCGGCGAGGGTTGCCGCCCGCCACCTCCGCTCGCCCGCAATCAGATGGAAGGTCCCGTCGCCGGTCCGCGAAACTATGATTGGCTGCAGGACGCCTTTTTCCTTTATCGACACAGAGAGTTCTTTCAGGGATTTTTCACTGAAAAACCTGCGCGGCTGCTGGGAGCCCGGAATGATCCGGTCGATATCCAGATAGAGGACTTCCTCCCCCCTTTCGGGGATAAGGGCGTTAAGCCCCTTACCTAAGGCCGTTTTCATGCAAGAGCTCCTTTGCCAGGGAAAGATAACTTTGGGCGCCGCGGGAACGGATGTCATATAGCAGTGCCGGTTTGCCGTGGCTGGGCGCTTCCCCCAAGGCTACATTTCTCGGTATGATTGTTTGATAAACCTTCTCGCCGAAATGCTTCCTTACCTCAACAACCACCTGATGGGACAGGCTGTTTCTCGTGTCGAACATCGTCAAGAGGATGCCCTCGATCTGGATATCAGGGTTGAAAGAACCTCTCACCAGGTGCAGGGTTCTTGTCAGGAGGCCCAGTCCTTCAAGCGCGTAGTACTCGCACTGGACAGGGACTATGACTGAATCGGCGGCTGTCAATGCGTTCAGGGTCAATACCCCGAGAGACGGCGGACAGTCTATCAATATGTAACGGAAATCATTTCTTATTGGCTTCAGCGCGCTCGCAAGGAGACCGGCGTGCTCCCCGCTCCCGGCGAGTTCCACTTCCGCGCCCAGCAGATCGATGCTCGATGGGATGATAAAAAGATTCTCCACCGTCGTTTCGAACATGGCCTCCTGCGCCGTACATTCCCCCGAAAGGACCGTATACAGGGTTCTTTCCAGCGACTCTCTCGAAATCCCGAGCCCCGAAGTTGAATTGCCCTGGGGGTCCGTGTCAACGAGGAGTATTTTTTCTCCGGAAAGTGCAAGGGAGGCCGCCAGGTTGACCGCAGTGGTTGTCTTGCCCACCCCGCCTTTCTGGTTTACTATGGATATGATTTTGTTCATCTTCTCCAATATCGTACTATTATAAGAAAAATGGATGAAAGACGGTAACTTTTTTTGTGTGCAGCGGCTAATTTTTCGTGAAACTTCTTCCCGGAAATACGGAAACTGCTGAAAACAAGTGTTTAACCAGATGATTTGGCGGAATATTCCTGCCTCGCCATCCAGTAAGAAATATATTGAGGATCCCGCCCCGGCCCGTCAACAAGGCATGTTCCACGTGGAACAATCCCCGCGATGTTCCACGTGGAACACTTCTGAGCCCCTTCGCCGGGGATTTTCAGAAGATTCAATCCCTTTGTCTTGTGCATCTCCTTTATTATGGTTCCGGAGTGTACGGTGGGGCGGATGCCCTCCTCATTTATTAACTATAAACCTAAAAACGGCAAATGGCCACAGAAGGCACAAAAATAATATAGAAAAAACAAGAGGTTGAAAGCGGGAAAATGCTCACCAAATGGGTGAAGTATTTCACTAACGTAAGTTTTTGATTTTTTTGTGTTCTATGTGCT
>JBJKPE010000061.1:0-13687 GCA_046706685.1 Thermodesulfovibrionales bacterium
CACACACCAGACTACGCAGTAATCACTGGAGAGCCGGAGGCATAACGAAAGGTGCATATCCGGTTCGGAGAGAGGTCAGAGAAGACCGACGGTCCAACATCGCACGGCGTCTCTGACCTACTTTTACGCAAGCTGCTGGGTCCGGTGAAATGGACCTATTACTATCTCTACGTCATCCTCGATATCTTCAGCCGGTATGTTCCGGGCTGGCTGCTGGCACGGGTGGAAAGCGCCGCTTTGGCCAAGCAGCTCATTGAAGAAACCTGCAGGCGGCAGGGGATCTCTAAGGATCAACTTATCATACACTCCGACCGGGGGCCGTCGATGACCAGCAAGACTGTGGCCCTGCTGTTGTCTGACCTGGGGATTACTAAATCGCTCAGCCGCCCCCACGTCTCCAACGACAACCCTTATTCGGAAGCCCAGTTCAAGACGCTTAAGTACCGGCCCGGTTTCCCTCATCGTTTCGGTTCCGAGTAGGACGGCAGGGCTCATTGCCGGGCTTTCCTTAACTGGTACAATACCGAACACAGGCATTCGGGCATCGGGATGATGACCCCGGAAGCGGTGCACTACGGGCGTGCTTCTCATATCCGTATAGCAAGACAGAATGTCTTGGACAAAGCCTATGCTGTGCATCCGGAGAGGTTCGTCAAACACCCGCCATCACCGCCACAATTGCCGGCAGCAGCGTGGATCAATCCTCCCCGGGAGGAATCGACGCTCCAGAATGACTCAGGATCGCATTTCGTGACGCTAGACGATCCGCAGTATATCCCCTCATCCGATGATTTGCATATCATCACTGAGGATCTTTCAGTAAAGGTTGTACAGTAAATGGTTAAGGTCACTGTCTCAAAATCGTTGACAGATTCCGCAGCAGTCGTCAACATGTCGAACACACTGGTCACGCACAATTCAATGGGTGTTAATGTCGGCAGCGGTGGCAGTGTATTATCATTCCTCAATAATCGTATTGTCGGAAATACCACAAACGGCTCGCCTACGGCAAACATGGGGCAGCAGTAAAAAACGGGGCTGGCGTGACCGGCATGGCCGTGTCGCGCCGGCAACTCCATTAAACTTACGCAGGCCATAAGGCTTTGACCTTATCTGAAATCTATATGTGCCATGTATGCCTTTCCGCAGGCAACCACCCGTCTCACAACACCAACTTGATAACCATTAAACTTCTCGCTCAGTTGCAGGACATGTTCGGGTTCAAGGGGATAATCTGTTATGAGGACAATTCCTTTCCTGAACTCATAGTTAACAGTCCCCTGCAGGTATAATTTCTTGATCTCTCCTGGCTCAGGAATGCCGAGGGAAAACCTGACTATCTTCTTTTTGGACGGTTCCCCTTCGTTATTCATATGCAGCATATTTTAAAGGTCCGGAAGGAATTCAAAAACTCCCGATTGGGAGATATTCCGGGAATTGTCGTCAAGTTTCGTTTCCATGATAAATAAAAACCGGATAGTTGCGAAATGAAGTTGCATTTTGGGCCGTCGCATGAGATTATTTTTCTGGAAGCCGTTTTCTTCACTACGGGGAACAAAAAGGGGATCGTATGAGAAGAAATGACAATCACATGATAGCCAAAATCAAGAAGTCGCTCGCAAAGATGGCCGAGACGATCGAAAGCCAGCCGGTAATCTTCATCGACTCGGGAGGCAGACACTGGCTGAATAATGCTGCCGGAGAGTTTCTTGCCGGGAAACAAATCGTGAAAGACGATTTTCTTGACTGGATTAAAGTCGGCTCATCGCATCTTCAGAACTTCAGCTATGGCGACATAGATATCGGCATGATAAGCCTTCCCGAAGAGGGTGCCATAGCATTTCTGAGACCCGGGCAGAACGGTCCTGAGGACTGCTGCCGGCTCACCAGGAAAGAGACCGACGTGCTGCGTCATCTTGCAAAAGGCTGTTCCAACAAAAAAATAGCGGAGAGCATGGATATCAGTCCCGGAACCGTAAACAGTCACCTCGATAATATTTATCAGAAACTCGGCTGTTCGAGCAGATCTGTGGCTTGCTTAATAGCACTCAGGGATGGTCTTCTGCGGCCGTCGCGCAAGACGCCCGACAAGAATACTTAGCCAGCCTCAGGCATGATCTTCAGCAGTTTCATCCCGGCGGGAGCCGCTCCGGATTCCTGTAAGCCCTTTTCGTGCAAGGCGGGGAGCCGTTGCCGCCACCCTCACCCCCATACCTTGATTTTCCAATCACCGCCCTCCTTGACCATGTCTTCTTTTACCGTGGTAGAGACAGGCTTTTTCCTGTCCAGCTTTTTTGAAGGCGCGAAGGTCAGGAGCACTTCGGCATGAGCGGCGCCGTCTTTTTGTTCAAGCGAGATGATCTTATAAGCCTGTAAGATCGACGCTTCCTTCCGGTGTTTAATATATTCCTCCTTATTGACCTTTGCCTTGTATGGAGCATAGTAGCAGTCATAGGTCGTTCCGTAATCCTGATTGACTGCAGACGTGAAATACTTGTTCAGGAGCGTTTTAGGACTTGAGTTGTTCGAGTTGCAGCCCGCGGCTGCCATGAGTAAAAGCACCAAAGTCGATATTACAGACAGCGAATATACCTTTTTCATCCTTTCCTCCATTTCGTTCATCGGAAATGTTTTTTTAATCTGTTCAGTTCTGGAAATTCCGGCAGGAAGGAAAGCCTTCCTGCCGGAATTTGATCCTCGTTAGTTGTCAGATCCGCCGGATGTTCCGGTGGAGCCGCTTGAAAAGCCGCCGGAGTGCATCGAACGCTGCGACTGGCTGCTATGGCAAACCTTGCAATTCCAGATCCAGTAGTTGTCACCCTGGAATTTCTGGGGGATCGTCGGGTCTGCGGGGTTGGCTGTTGTCAACTCCGCATGTGCGCCGTTGTGGCATGCCTCGCAATATATCTTTCCGCCCATGCTCTCCGGCGCATTTGTCAGCACCGAGTCGCGGTAGAGGGTATTGCTGTTTTCGGCATGGCTGGCGTCATGACAGCTGCCGCACTTCGGCTCCTGCACCCAGGGCTGACGCCCGTTCTGGATGGAGGTTGTCATGCCATTCATGTCTCCATGACAGTCCGTGCAGGTCTTGCCGGCCCTGAACATGATTCCCCTCAGACACTGTGTCTTGGGTCCGGGATGACAGTTGTAGCAGGCCGGATTGGTATTGGCGGCGGTCGTTGTAGTATTCATTTTGTCCTTGTGGAAATTGTGCATGGCAAGGGAAAGGCTCTCCACACCGGTTTTGCCCGGCATGCCGAGAGCGTTGTCCGAATGGCATTCCGAACACATATGGACTACGCCCTTCGACTGGTCTGAAACCAGGCTCGTTCCGCTCAGAGCATCATGCTTCTGCAATATGTCAAGCTGAGGGTTGGTTGTGCCGTGGCAGTTGCTGCACATCATCTCCGTTGAAACGGGGGCAACGACATTCACAGTCTGGAGAACATTGCCGGAGCTGTCTTTTACGGTTAGGACGGCTGTCCCGAAGGGGTCCCAGGTCCCGTCGTCGTCGTATGGTGTGATCGGTATGCCCACGGCCTGCCAGCTGAGGCCCTTGGAATCCAGCGTCATATCGCCGGATATCGGCGTCCCGGTGATGCCGACGTTGGTCGGTACGCTCCAGCCGAACTGCGGGGCGTAGGCCCAGAAGTTAGTATGCAGGGCCGAATTGGTTTTTTTCGGGAAGGTATAGCTTACGGTTATGCCGCTTGTCATGAGCTGTGCACCTTCTCCACCACGCCGGAAAACCTGGGCGTGCAGGGTATTGAAGGGCGGCAAAATTCCGAAATAGGAGTATTCGTTCTGATCGCAGTGCATACCAAGATCGTTCCAGGCGAGTATTACGTAGTTCATGCCGGAGGCCGGCACTGTCTGATTGCCGTATGCCTTTGTAAGTGCCCAGTTGACGGTGCTTCCCGCGCCTGATGTGACAGTCGTGATCTGGGCTGTGGTCAAATAACCTGACATCGATGTAGTGAGGGTATAGCTGCCCGCCGGATCGTTCAGGGTATAAGCCCCGGTGCTGTCTGTCGTTGCACTGTTTGTTCCGTCAGACACAACTGCCCCCGAAATTGCGGTGCCGCTGACGATATCCCTTACCACACCGGAAATTCCGTTGGTGCCACCTGTGGTTCCGCCGCCGCCTCCGGTTCCACCAGTTCCGCCGGTGGACCCCAGAGTGATGGTTACGGTTGCGCTCTTGCTTGTCGAAACGTTGCCGGCCGCGTCCTTGGCCCAGGCGTAAAGGGTCTTTGTCCCGGCCGCGCTGAATGTGAAACTGGAGGGCGCTGTTTGCCTCCAGCCCTGCGCAGTTGACGAAGGTGTTCCGGATGACTGGGTGACCATGTAGCCTGTTACTGCTACGTTGTCTGTTGCACCGAATGCCGTTATCGGAACAGTAAGAGAGTCGTATGTCGCGGGAATGGTAAAGACCGTGACCGTGGGAGCTTGCCTGTCCCTTCCATTATAGTTGTAATTATTATGCGACTCCGCAAATGCGGCGCCTTGCGCTGCCAAAAAAAGCACTATGAGAGTTGAGATCCCGAGAAGTCTCTTCATTTTTCCTCCTGTGAAATTTACTTTTTGTCCTTGCATGAGTGAGACAAAAGTCCAACGAACGTCGACTTCGACGATTTATATAAAAGGGGGGCCGCGTGTGCCGGCAGAGAGGCCCATACCCTGAAAGGAATTAGAGTTCTTTCATAAATTGAAAATGATTGCACCAAAAAACCCGGTATATATATGTTTCTGATCTTCACGCCGCCTCAGATATATTCTTTGTTTCGATAAAGTATATCTGCGATATATTAAGGCTCCATTAAGGGACGATGAAGAAAGGTTAATGATCAGGGCGAGGCGTAAGATATGAAAAATTCTGGAGTTTTCCATGCCTCTTGTCGCAAGCGCCGGCTGCCGCTGTTCAAATAAGTGCATAATCCTGCTAAACTACGATGTCATGGGAATCTTAATGATTTTCTGAGAGAAGTGTAAAAAGTCCGGGGCATCAAGCCCTGCTGAAACCGGCCAGGGCGGATGTGCGGTGAAACTTAAGGCTGAGGAGGATATATGAAAAGACATATCAGGCGTCTGGTGCAGGCGGCAGCGGTCGGTGTTTTGATACTCTCCGCCGTAGTATGTTATGGCGAGGATAATGCAGCCGGGCTCAATGCGGCCGCTCAGAAGACGGCGGCGGGTTTCATGAAGGAGCTCGGCGCCGCATTCAAGAGGGAGATGGCGGCGGGAGGCCCTGTCGGAGCTGTGAAGGTGTGCAGCGAGATCGCTCCTTCGATAGCAGGCAGGATATCGAGGGAGACCGGCTGGCGCGTCACCCGGGTGGGTACGAGGGTTCGTAATCCCCTTCTGGGCATGCCCGACGCTTGGGAGCAGAAGGTGCTTGCCGATTTTGAAGGGCGTATCGCAAAAGGCGAGGAGATTGACAAGATCAGCTTCTCGGAGGTGGTAAGCGAACCGGATGGCAGATTTTTCCGTTATATGAAGGCGATCGGCGTCAAACCCCAGTGTCTTGCATGTCATGGCCCGGAAGACCAGATTCCATCCAGCGTCCGGGCGATCCTCAAGGAGCGGTATCCTCACGACAAGGCTATTGGCTATAAGGCCGGCGACCTGCGGGGGGCTATAAGCATCAAGGCGCCACTGTAAGGCGGCTGCATGAAGCCGGGTGTCGGTAACGGCCGGATATCCCCGGCTTCACGCACAGAAGGGGTGGAAACCGCCTCGGCATTTTATTTCATGCCGGCATAACGTAGGTCTTCCGCCGCCTTGTCGGACATGCCTAACCTTATGTAAGCCATGGCACGATTATAGTGCGCCTCTTTGAAGCCGGGATTTATTGCGAGTGCCCTGCTGTAATCCAGGACAGCCTTGCCGTACAGACCCTTCTTATAATAAATAGTGCCCCGGTTATTGAAGGCCTTGTCCGAGTATGGATTGATCGAAATGGCTTTGCTGTAATCCTGTATAGCCTTGTCGATCAGGCCACGTGAGGCGTATGCTACTCCGCGATTGATGAGAGTCTCGTAAGAGACGGGATCCAGTGTAAGGGCCCTTTCGAAATCCTCCATCGCCATGTCGAACAGGCCTTTTCTGTCATAGGCGATACCACGATTCATATACGCCTCGCCGAACGACGGATTAAGGGCAATCGACTTGTCAAAATCGCGGATTGCATTATCGAGCAGACCCTCCCTGATAAGAATAACTCCCCTGTTACTATAAGGTCTGAAAAAATCCGGTTTCAGTGCGATGGACCGGTCATAATCTTTCATCGCCTCGTCATAGAGACCCATGTCGTCATACACGAGCCCCCTGTTATTGTATGCGAAAGAGACGGCGGGTTCTTTTCCTATCACATCGTTCCATAGGGTCATGCCGTCCTTCCACACCCCTATCTGTTGAATTGTCAGATACGACATAACAGCCGCTATTCCGAGAGCGGCCGCAACAAAGAGAGTTCTTCTCCCGCCGCGACGCTGCGCCGTAAATATCCTGCCGGAAGCCCTTGCGGCCGCCAGTCCTGCGATGAGAAAAGGCCCTATGCTCGGAAGATAGGAATACCTGTCGGCCATCGACTGCTCGCCCACCCGGATAATGCCGAGGACAGGCAGAAGCGTTATCACATAAAAGATCCAGACAGACAGCCAGAGTTTTCGGCCGTTTCTGACATACGACACCAGGCACGCAGCTGTAATGCCCGCAAAAGACAGAAAGGCCCCGAGGTAATGGAAAGACAGAAGGGAGACTTCTTTAGGATAGGGATAAAAGGGGCTCAGATTTAGAGGAAGGAGCATCTCGCGGAGATAGGAGATGAGTGCCGACGTCCCGACTGCAAGCCTCCACTGCAGGGGCGAGGACCGTAGCGCCGCCAAAGCCCCCCCCGAAGCCTGGGCAAGGACCGTTACCGCCGATAACGCAATGCTGAGGACGAAAAAAGGGATCTTTTCCATGAAGACCGCACGCTGAAGCTTTCCGGCCCCGATCCTCTCATAGGGGAACCAGTCCATGACCAGCAGAACGCACGGGAGGGTCACCGCCATCGGCTTGCTCAGCAAGGCAAGTATAAAAAAACCAAGTGCAAGGAGATACCTTTTGTCCGTCCAGGGGAAGATCGCCCGGGACTTCTCCTCCGCACTGTCCGCGTATTTGGCATATGAAAGAAGGCTTAAAAGGAAAAAGAAGGCGCAGAGGACGTCTTTTCTTTCGGAGACCCATGCAACCGATTCGACATGGAGGGGGTGAATGCCGAACAGCAGACCGGCTGTAAAACCGGCTATAAGAATGCCTTTTCCGGTCAGAAGAGCGCCTTCCTTTGTCTTTCTGCGGGCGGACTCAAGCAGAGTTACTGCGAGGATCACGACCAGGAAGGTGTTCATTGCGTGGAGCAGGACGCTCGTAAGGTGATGACCCGCCGGAGCAATTCCCCAGATGCGGTAATCGAGGGCGTGGGACAGCCATGTCAGGGGGTGCCAGTTGGCCGATGTTCGAAAATCCGTGAAGGCCCATCTGAAAAAACGGGCGTCGAGGGAGCGGATAAACACATTGCCGTAGACGTAAAGATTGTCGTCCCAGTTCACAAAACCGTTCTGGATGGCTTTCAGAAAAATGACAAATGTAATACCCGCAGCCGACAGGGCGAGTAAAATTTCAGGTTTGCGTATCTTTCCCAATGAGTTACCTCTCCGAAAATAAAACTGAACTCTGTGCAACGTTCAGTCCGAGAATAAGGATTTTTTATATTACACTTTCCATGGTTTAATGACAAAGACTGCGTGTTTCCTGATACTCCGCTTCGGAACTCTTGACAAAGGCTGAAGCGGAGCTATCCTTTAACTGTATTCTGCTTCAAGGGGGGACGTTCTGCAGGCACTCAAAAAAACTTAAGGAGGAGCAATGAGAACAAAGAGGAGGACAAGATTTGCCATCGCCGCAATCACTTTCCTGGGCATCGCTTGCGCTTTCGGCCTGGGTGGTACACTCTTCGCGGCGGAAGCACCGGCATCAAGCAGTGAGTGCATCAAGTGTCATACCGATCTCAAGAAAATGGACAGTTACGGCGCCGCTTCCGCGGGAGGCGCGGCTGCAATAGCCGGTTGAGGCGTTTCCGCCCCTCAGGTGAGGGGCAGGGACACATACGGTGTTGATAAAGACTTTGTCGTTTCAGTGCATGGGGAAGTCGGGTGCGTAAACTGTCATAAAGGAACAAACGTCGGCGACAAGGACAAGGCCCACGCAGGCATGGTGAAAGACCCCTCCGAAGAAGACGGAGGCGGGGTCTGCAGGCAATGTCATGGAGATATAACCTCCACGTACAAGAATGCAATGCATTACAACCTTACCGGCATCAAGGACATCGTTGGCACCATTATTTCCCCGCATAAGATGCAGGACACCCTGCTGCCTGCTGCCTGGAAGCTGGACTGCGCCAACTGTCATGCCAGTTGCGGAAGCTGTCATGTCGCATGGCCCAAGGTGGCGGAAGGCGGGCTTCTTAGCCGTCACCGTTTCGAAAAGAAACCGCCCATGGAAAAGACGTGCTACGCCTGCCACGGCTCCCGTTTCGCCGGCGAATACATGGGGCTTCTTGGTCCCAGTCCGGACGTTCATTATGAAAAATACCAGATGGTATGCACTGACTGCCATAAGGGCTCGGAGCTTCACCATACGGAGCCTGAAGGCGTCAAACGCTATTATGCAACGGTGACTCCCCGCTGCGAGCAGTGTCACCCCGATGCGGCCTCGGGCAGATCTGAGGTGGCCATGCACAATGCCCATAAGAAAGATGAGCTGGCCTGCACTGTCTGCCATGCCACGGAGTATTTCAACTGCACCAACTGTCACGTATCCCTGGACGTTAAAGAGGCCGGAAACATCAAGGTGATCTTTCCTTCCGATCCTCTTGAAACCTTCAAGATCGGTGTGAATATCGACCGCAGCCCCGACAACCCTTATAAATACAACCTGGTCCGTCATACTCCCATGAAGAAAGACTCGCTGGCCTCCCTGCGCTATTTCCAGGCTGTTTTGACTGGAACACCGGGTCCCGAAGACCTTGTTTCCAACTATGACGCCCTGCCGACTTGGAACTCCGCTTCAATTCATACGATCCAGCGCAAGACAAAGCAGAACAGTTCCTGCAATGCCTGTCACGGACAAAGGGGACTCTTTCTGACAAAGGACGACCTGGAGCCGGGCGACCCCAAGGCCAATCTAAAGGTAATCTTCAAAGAGATTCCGCCGAGGATAAACAGATGACCGGGCCGGGAAAGTCGGATCAGGAATTTTTTATGAAGACAAGGCAGATAAGGAGGAACTTCATGAAGAGGAATTTGATGCAGTCTATTATAATCGCGCTTCTGGTGGCGGCGGCGTTCGTCTCCGTTCCGCTGGCAGCGACAGCCGAGAGCGCCTCGAAGCTTGTAAGCACGGAGTGGCTGGCCGGTAATCTCAATGCACCGGGTATTGTAATCATTGATGTGAGAACCGAGGCGAATTACGATTTCGGTCATTTGCCTGGCGCGGTAAGCCTGGCCTACTCGGGATGGGAGCCGTACAACAGGGAGACGAGATGCCAGATGATGCCCTCTGCAGCCGATATTACGTCCATGCTAAGATCTCTCGGAGTAAACCAGTCATCCCATGTCATCATTTACGACGCGGGGAATACCGCCCTTGACGCGACCGAGGGAGGGGCTGCAGTCTGGATAATGGAATCAATGGGGCACGAAAATGTTTCCTACCTTGATGGCGGATTCACTAAATGGACATTCGAAGGCAGGATAATAGACAAGAAGAAACCGGTGACACAGCCTGGGGATTTCGTTGCGAAACCTGATAAGACAAAGGTGGCAACCCTCAAAGACGTAATTGCCAACCTTAAGTCAAAAAAGGCGATCTTCCTGGATGACAGAAGCTCGGTGCAGCATTTTGGCATCTCGAAGCGGCCGGATGTCGTCAGGTACGGGCATATCCCCGGCTCGATCAATTTCCCTGTGGATTTCATGACGAATGCCGGCATAAACCGTGCCCCGGCTACTATAAAAAGCGTTAAAGAGCTCGATGCCATGGCGGAGGGAGTGGGCCTTCCTGCCGACAGGAATACTGAAATCATCGTTTATTGCAACAGTGCACAACAGGCAGGAATGGGGTACTTTATCCTCCGCGACATCATGGGATACAGGAATGTCAAGACATACGACGGCTCGATGCTCGAATACGCTCAGGACAGAAAGCTGCCGCTGGCCAGGTTCTCATGGGGCTTTGTGACCGAGTAGTAACGTGATATCTACTGAGGAATACGTAAGTAAAGCCTCACAGTTGTCATTCCCGCAAGCTAAGCGCGCCTGCCTGTCCGGTAGGCAGGTCGGGAATCCTTCCGGAAGCCAGGAAAGATTCCGGACAAGCCGGAATGACAGAATGGCGAATGCATGTAACTCTATTTCAATGACAGGCTTGGCAATACCATGGAGGAATAATGATGAAAACATACAAGGTTAGACTGGCGGCCTTTTTTGCCGCTGTTATTTTGATAGCATCCGCAGCGGCGGCGACTGCGGCGGGGACCAGGAAGCTGGTGAGCGTCGACTGGCTTGCCAGGAACCTCAAGTCACCCAATATTGTGGTTCTCGACGTAGGGTCCTTTACTCAATACGAAAGGGGCCATATCCCGGGAGCCGTTAAGGCCTTCGGGCCCTGGCAGACCATGAACGACGAATTCGTAGGCTTCATGATGCCGAAGGTGGAGGACCTCGTCCGGATGCTCCGGAGCTACGGAGTAAACAACGGCTCGTATGTGATTGTTTATGACGAAGGTGCGACTGCACAGGACACTGCAAAAAGCGCAAGGGCGCTCTGGACGCTGCATGCCCTGGGGCATGACAAGGTAGCCATTCTTGACGGGGGGTTCGCCGGATGGAAACAGGCACACAAACCTGTAACCGTCAAGCCCGTCGTTCCCAGACCGGGAAAGTTTACCGGCAAGCTTGTGAAATCCAAAGTGGCCACAATGAGCGAAGTGAAAGAGGCGCTTGCTTCCGGCGGAGTTGTCTTTCTCGACAATCGCCTTCCGGAAGAAGACTTCGGCCACGAAAAAAAGAGCTATATAGAGCGCTACGGTCACCTTCCCGAATCCAGGCTCTGGCCGGCGGATTTCATGACCAATGCCGGAATCGAGTTCTCCCCTTCTTTTATGAGGGATACTGCTGAATTGAAAAAGATGGCGAAGGGGATAGGCATTCCTGCGGACAAGAACGTCGAGATTATAACTTACAGCAACAGGGGCCTTCAGGCCGCCATGGGCTATTTTGTTCTTCACGATCTGCTGGGCTACAGGAACGTCAGGCTTTTTGATGGCTCCATGCTGGAAGCCGCGGCCGACAAGAGTGTCCCGATGAAGACAAACGGATGGGGGTACAAGAAAAAGATGTAATCCCGTCCTCATTAAAGCAATATTGCCCGGCGGGGAGCCGCTTTATCCGGGCGGGCTCCCCGCCGGGGCCATATTGAGTGAGGCCTTACAGTTGCCCGGGTTCCAGGAAATAAAAGAGGCGCGTGTGCGGAAGAAAAACCCGTCCTGCTATTCCTGCGGAATTCCTCTTTTTGTTTTTATTGAAATAAAAAAATAGTATCATGTATGATATTCAGGATTTTGCGTTATAATCTAATTGCTGTTTAATTAAACCATATCGGAGGTTTACGCACATCAAGGTCACGGCTGAAGACGGACGGGAACTGGACATCAGCGAGATTCCCGAGATAGAGAAGTTCCTCAAGAAATCGAAGGCTATAGCGGTAAAGGTCAACGGCCGGTCTGAAGATCTGAATACCATAGGGTCCCTGGGCGAACAGGACGTTATCGAAGCCATCACCTTTGATTCCGACGAGGGCAGGGAGATATACAGACACAGCACCTCGCACGTCATGGCCCATGCGGTCAAGAGGCTTTTCCCCGATGCCAAAGTGGCGATAGGACCGGCCATAAAGGATGGTTTCTATTACGATTTTGACATCGAAAGGACCTTCACTCCGGAGGACATAAGCGCCATCGAAAAGGAGATGGAGAGGATTGTCCGGAAGAATTCGCCTTTTGTCCGGAAAGAGATGGGCAAGGACGAGGCCCTTCGCCTGTTCGAGGAGATGGGCGAGCCGTACAAGGCTGAGCTGATCGGCGCAATACCTAACGAAAAGGTGTCCATATACGAAGAGGACGGCTTTGTCGACCTCTGTCGGGGCCCTCATCTTGCATCTACGGGAAAGATAGCAGCTTTCAAGCTCCTCAGCGTCGCCGGCGCATACTGGAGAGGAGACGAGAAGAACAAGATGCTCCAGAGGATCTACGGTACATCCTTCAACAATCCGAAGGAGCTGAAAAAGTATCTTGATTTCCTGGAAGAGGTTAAGAAGAGAGACCACAGGAGGCTGGGGAAGGAACTCGACCTCTTCAGCATCAGCGACGATATCGGGTCGGGGCTCATACTCTGGCATCCGAACGGGGCACTGATCAGGAAGACTATTGAAGATTTCTGGAGGGACGAGCACCTGAAGGCCGATTACAAGCTCCTCTATACTCCCCATATAGCGAAACTCGATCTCTGGCGCAGAAGCGGTCATCTCGATTTCTACAGGGAGAACATGTATTCGCCTATGGAGATAGAGGGGATTGACTATGAGATCAAGCCTATGAATTGCCCCTTTCATCTCAGTGTTTACAAGAGCAACCTCAGAAGTTACCGGGAGCTTCCCATCCGGTATGCCGAACTCGGCACTGTCTACCGGTACGAGCGGTCGGGAGTGCTGCACGGTCTGCTGCGCGTCAGGGGTTTTACGCAGGACGATGCTCATATATTCTGCAGGGAAGACCAGATAGAGGATGAAATACTGCGGGTCCTGGATTTCACCCTCTTTATCCTGCGGACCTTCGGTTTTGAGCAGTACGACGTCTATCTTTCGACAAGGCCGGAAAAATATGTGGGAGACCTGGAGAACTGGGAGAGGTCCACTAACGCACTGAAACAGGCACTTGAAAACAAGGGGTTGTCCTTCATGATCGACCCCGGCGAAGGAGTGTTCTACGGACCTAAGATCGATATCAAGGTAAAGGATTCACTCGGTAGACCGTGGCAGTGCAGCACCATACAGGTCGATTTCAATAACCCCGAGAGGTTCGATATTACTTACAGGGGGGCCGACGGAAAGGAGCACCGGCCTATCATGGTGCACAGGGCTCTGATGGGCTCCCTTGAGAGGTTTTTCGGCATCCTGATTGAGCATTATGCCGGAGCGTTTCCCCTCTGGCTTGCTCCAGTCCAGCTGTCTGTGCTTACGATCGCCGAAAGACATACCGGCTACGCGGAAGAGATGGCGGCGGCGCTAAGGAAAGAAGGGATGAGGGCGGAACTTGATACCGACAACGAAAAGATCGGCAACAAGATACGGAAGAGCAGTATCAGGAAGATACCGTATTCCGTTATATTGGGCGATAAAGAGGTGTCTGAGCAGAAGGTTATGCTCAGGAAGAGAAATGGGGAGAATTCAGGCCCCTTTTCGATAGATGAATTGACGTCTCTTCTTCAGGAAGAGATAAAATCCAGGGGGTGAAAACATAAGCGGTAAAGATCTCAGCAAGGGTATAAGGGTTAACCAGCAGATCAGGGTTAAAGAGGCGAGGGTTATT
>JBJKPE010000062.1:0-9408 GCA_046706685.1 Thermodesulfovibrionales bacterium
CTCACTTCTATGCCGGGTCCCAGGCCCTCGACGAAACCATCGACAAGAATGGACACGCCAAGAAACTTTACGGAGGTGGAGATACACTCCAGGAGTTCAAAGACCTGTGTCCGGGACTTTACCTTTCAGTGCTCGATAATGCACAATATTATTTTTTTACGGGGGGAGGCACGGTGTTGACGGCGATCGAGCAGGGGACGCCCTATGGCCTTAAACCTGTTCAGTCGCTGATGGAAAACGGGGGAGCGCCAGGTCATTCATAGCGGTGGGCAGGTGCGGAACTAAAATGCATTTCACCGCAGAGACACAGAGTACGCAGAGAGTGTGCCTATATATTTCTGCTGAGCGGCCAGAAATATATAAGCTGCCATGGGAAGAGCTTTTTTTGCTTTCCGGCCTCTCACCGGAAAACAAAATTCTTTGAATCTCTGAGCCGTCTCTGAGGTAATCAAATTTCGTGTTATTTTGTGCAGTATTCATCTGCTGAGGGACTAATCTTGTAAGAAGGAGGTCGGTATGGCGTCGGTCAGGAGAATAGGTATTATCACGAGCGGAGGAGATTGCGGCGGCCTCAATGCCGTGATCAAAGGGGTTGCGCGGCAGGCTCGTTCGCAGGGGATCGAGGCGGTCATAGTTCCGAACGGATATGCCGGGCTTTATAACCTTGTCGATTTCAAGGATATAGTGGTGCTGACAGAGGAGAGGGCCTGCCGTATCGACGCATCTCTTGCGGGGTCGGAGGCCGGACATTCGCGGGTAAAGATAAAGAAGATCAACGATCCTGGCAAATATGAGAGGATCAAGGCCGGGCTGAAGAAGTTCGGTATCGATGCCCTTGCGATCAGCGGTGGTGACGATACGGGCAGCGTGGTTGTCGACCTGGCTTCCCAGGGGATACCTTGTGTGCATGTCCCAAAGACGATGGACCTCGACCTTCAGCCTTACAGTGTCGGCGGAGATTCGGCAATAAACAAGATAGCTGTTTTTGCGAGGGACCTTAAGACCACCGGGATGAGCCACAACCGTATTCTGGTCCTCGAGGTCTTCGGAAGGTACGTCGGACATACCGCCTTCAGGGGTGGAATCGCTGCGGAAGCGGACTGCGTGCTGATTCCCGAGATTCCGGTGGACTTCGATGTCGTATATGGACATATAAAGGCCAACTATTTTCCCAGGGTCGAGCGGAGCGATGTGAAGGCCGGAACATATGTCATTGTCGTTGCCGAGGGCATCGAGACGGCAAGCGGCGAGCTTCTCTACGATGAGTCGGCCGGCGTGGACGCCTTCGGCCATAAGAAACTGGCAGGGGCCGGAAAGTATGTGCGCCAGCAGATTGAAAAGAGGATGAAGGAGGATGGGGCGGTTAAAGACTTCATGCAGAGGGCCGGCATGTACGTTCCCGGTGTCTATGAGATCCCCGAGGTCAGGGAAGTGACTCCCGGGCATCTGGTGCGCTCAGGTGCCTCCTCCGCATATGATGTGAACTTCGGTTACAAGGCGGGAGCCGCGGCGGTGTTACTTCTGCTCCAGGGTAAGACGGGAAATACGGTCGTTGACGTCGACGGGAAACGCATCCGGTATATACCGACCACTGAGGCGATCAAGAGGAGAGAAGTGGATCTTGAAGAAGTTGCACTCTTCGAGGACCTCGGGATCTGCTTCGGGAAGACTCCCTCCAAGTATGAGTATGAGTTTTCTGAGGTGAAGGGAAGGATAGGGAGACCATTCTGATAAGAGATGGAAATGCAGTAAGGAGGTGAAAGCATCTCGCGCGAAAACTCGCGACGAGAATTTTTTTGATGTCGGCACCCTTGCTGATTTTTGCGGGCGTTATTTGACTTTTTCTGCAGTGATTCTATAAGGTATAAAGTTCGGGGCGTAGCGCAGCCTGGCTAGCGCACCTGCCTTGGGAGCAGGGGGTCGGAGGTTCGAATCCTCTCGCCCCGACCAAACTGCTGTTATAGCCGTTGCCGATCGCGTTGAAAACACTCATTACTGCGTGGTAATCTTAATTCGATGAGCTGTCTGTCCTTATTATCGGCTATCGGAAAACGTGACTTCCCGTCGTGTGGTACCTGAGTTGTGAAAGACGAAGACAAATCCAAAGAGCAGATTATAAGGGAACTTGCGGAGGCCCGCAAAAGGATTGCCGACCTGGAAGCGGGGACCTCCGTTTCCCGTGCGGCGGAAGGCCTTCTCGCCGGCGAAAATCTCTATCTGACACTGGCCGAAGCCGGCCGGGATATCATCTTTCTTATCGACAGGGCCGGATACGTCAGCTATGTCAACAGTTTTGCGGCGGTTTTTTTTGGCGCCCGGCCCGAAGATATTGTCGGCAGACATCTGAAAGAACTGTTCCCCCCTGACGCCTACGAGGCCCAGAGCGCCTATATAGGGAAGGTGTTGGAATCCGGACGGCCGCAATTTGTGGAGGAGAATTTCAGTTTCCCGGACCGCCATGTCTGGCTGGATACCCGGCTCATACCCGTTATGGAAAAGGACGGAGGGGTGCGTCTTGTGCTCGGTCTTTCACGGGACATTACGGAGAGGAAGAGGATTGAGGAGGCCCTGCTTTCCGCTGAGGCCAAGTTCCGTTGCATAGTCGAACAATCGCTTGTCGGAATCTACATCATCAGGGATGGCAAGTTTCTTTATTCCAACCCGAAGCTTGAGGAGATTTTCGGGTATACCCGGGATGAACTTTTTTCGCTTGAATCGGTCTATGATCTGGTTGCACCGGCCGACGTGGCGACTGCACGCAATATTTTTCTCCCTCAGATGGACGATGTCCGTGATAACCATGCTGCTGTAAGATGCAGGAGGAAGGACGGGACACTTTTGGATGCGGAGGTCCACGGGACGAAAACAGTATATGACGGACTGCCGGCTGTTATAGGAAGCCTGCTGGATGTGACGGAACGGAGAAAAATGGAGATCGAGCTTGTTCAGTCACAAAAAATGGAATCGCTGGGGCTGCTCGCTGGCGGAATAGCCCATGAATTCAACAATATTCTGACGGCAATAGTGGGCAATATTGTCCTGGCGAAGATGTACGCCAAACCGGGGCTGGAGGTTTTCGATATCCTGACGGAAGCGGAGAAGGCCTCCCAGAGGGCCGAGGATATAACACAGCAGCTGCTCACCTTTGCCAAGGGGGGGATAATATTCAAGAAATTGACATCAGTGAGGGAGATCATCGGGGACATGTTTGGTCGCGGGCCCGATAACCCCAGTATAAAATATGAATTTTTTCTCCCCGATGATCTGTACGCTGTTGAGGCGGACGAGGGGCAGGTCCGTCAGGCTGTGAGCAATCTCGTGGTCAATGCACGGCAGGCGATGCCCGGGGGTGGCAAGATCAGAATAAGCGCGGAGAATGTCTCGGCTGATCCGGCGTCCCATTTGCCCCTGAAAGAGGGGGATTATGTAAAACTGTCGATCGAGGATGAGGGGCCGGGCATAGATGATGCGTATATCGAGAAGATTTTTGACCCTTTTTTTACGACAAAGGACAGGAGCAGCGGGCTCGGCCTGACGGGCTCCTTTTCTATTGTAAGAAACCACGGGGGCTGCATCACGGTGGAATCAAGGCCTGGCGCGGGGGCGATATTCCATGTCTACCTCCCGGCCGCGCGCGATAAAGTTAAGACCTCCGACGATGGGGAAAAGGACCTTTTTTCTGCCAGGAAGCGCATTCTTGTGATGGATGACGAGGAAATAGTCAGAACGGTTCTTGACAGGATGCTGCTTCAGTGCGGCTGCGAATCAACTTTCGCCAGGGACGGAGCGGAGATGATCGACATATATCGGCATGCAATGCTTCAGGATCGTCCTTTTGACGCGGTTATTATTGACCTTGTGGTTTCGAACGGCATGGGTGGCAAGGAAGCTGTCGGGAAACTGCTTGAGATTGATCCGGAAGCGAAGACGATAGTCTCAAGCGGCTACTCGGACGATCTTATCATGTCCGACTTCAGGCGTTACGGTTTCAAGGGCGTACTGGCGAAGCCCTACAGGTTGTCAAGGTTAAACCAGGTTCTTCGCGAAGTAATTCTCGAAACGGCTTAGCCTCAGGCCGCTGTCTTACGGGTTCCCATCTTTTTTTATCCTGTATTCGTCAGTTGAAAGAGCAGTAATCAGCTCAGAAATCCCCCACGCCGTCTCTTTCAACCGTATTCCCGGGTTTATCCCCCTTTTCATGGGGACCGTTTGGATATCTTCATCCCTGAGAAAGATAAAGACATTTGCAACAGGCACGGAAATATTATAGATTTGATAGTAGAGTCAGGCGCGGAGAGAAAATCTTTTATCTCCCCGGGCTGGGATAATTTCATGAAAACATTGATTGAGTGGCTCGGCCATGAACCTGAAAGGATCTACATTCTGCTGCTGGCAGGAGCAGTAGCGCTGACGGGCTTTATCAGATTACTGAAGGTTTTTCTGGATACGGGGAAAAAACACGATTTCGCCGTAGAGTATTTCGACAAGCTCGATGACTATATAGACAAAAGAGGTGACGACCCTGAAACATACGCCTGGCTTATAAAAAGGTCTAACAGTATACAGAAACAGATCAGTTCCGAGCCGCTGCTTCCATCCCATGGCCGGGCCGGTGCGAATCCGCAGTACAAGGATACCCCCGTCATTATAAACATGCTGCCGGAACTCAGGAGTGCGCTCCATGACGGGCTCCTCTCAAGGGGCAGTGTGGCGGTCAGTTACGGAAGTTCACTGCTCCAGGAACTGCTCAGGCATATCGGCATCATCGAGGACGCCCGGAGGGAGCAGGCTGCCTGGCTGAGAAATCCTTTTGTCTGGCTGAGGGAAGGCGTTCGCTTCATCGTTGAACTGCCCGTGCATATTCTCTCATGGCTCGGTATTATGAGCGAACAGACCGTCAGGAGCGTGGTCCGGGGTGCTGTGGTCAGGGCCTTCGAGGTTTTTGTGACCGCCGTGGGGTTGATCGGGGCAGTTATAGTCGTGTCCGTGGGATGGCCCTATTTCAAGGGTCTCGTTGACGCGCTTATAAAGTGGCTGCATCATTTAAAATGAACTCGATTTCATGAAAGAATATGGTAAGGAAGAAAGATAGCGGCAAGTCCGTAGAGGATATTATTAGAGACCTGAAACAGGCCGGGAGGCAGTCAGGCAGTTACAGGGAGCAGTCACTAAGGATTCACGGGCTTATCTGCGCCAAATGCGGAAGGGAATTTGAGTATAAGGATCGTCACCTGCTGACCGTCCACCACAAAGACGGGGACCACATGAACAATCCCCCTGACGGTTCCAACTGGGAGAATCTCTGCATCTACTGCCACGATGACGAGCACAGCAGGACGCTGCTCGGCGAGTATCTGAAAAAAAGACTCTGAAGTGATGGGAGTATTAACCGATATTCCCGCTGTCCGGGCGCGGGCTATTTCCGGCGCGGGCGGGACTCCAACACTCGCATATCCCTCGGGCTTCGAAGGTCTCATGATTGTCACTGAGTACGGAACCCGCAACAGGCGCGTTTATGAAAGCGACATCTATAAAAACGAAGAAAGCATTGACTTTCCTGACAAGGCCGTCGCCAGGCAGAATGCTTTAATTTCAGTGACTTATAGTGCCTATTTTTTAGGCAATGCGGACAAGTCCTTAGAATACAACGACATATGGATTTATTAACACGACTTATTCACATCCGATGTTAGTTGATCAAAAGGGATCTTAATTGTCCTGAAGAGGAAGTTGTTGAGATTTTTTTCTGAAGGCCATCGGGAAGACGGAGAGAAGAGAGATTCCGGGCCTTCAGCGGCCATCCCTCTTGATCCGTGGGCCGGGGCGGGTCTGCGGCTATTGCCGCTTTGCTATCGGATATCCCGCTGCCTTCCAGGCTTTCAGTCCGCCAATGATGTTTACCGCATTCTTATATCCCATGCGATTCAATGTTTCGGTAGCCAACGGTCCTCTGAGGTCAACGCCGCAATAAACGATAATGGCGGCATTCTTATCGGGGACCAAGGTGCTGATTTTAAATTCCAGCATGCCCCGTGACAGGTTTACGGCCCCTGGAATGTACCCGGTTTCAAATTCCTCTTTATCCCGCACGTCCAGTATTGTGATTTCTTCCCTGTTATCGATCATCTTTTTGACATCATTAACGGATACCTCCTTGATGGATGTCTTCGCCTCCTTTACCATCTGATCCGAAGTCCTGACGACACCACCGTAATTTTGTGTCGCACAGGCAGCAAAACAAAGGCTGATTATCACTATTGAAAATCTTCTTATCATGGCTCCCTCCCAACCGGTTCTTACCCACATATTAGCGGGAATTTGTTCCGAGTTCAACAGCTTTACGGGGACGAATTATTATGTTACATTTTAGCCATGAAGAGGTGTGTGGTTATCCTGGTTCTCTTATTCCCGGCGTTCGTTTATGCGGAACCTTCTATCAGGTTTGAAAGTGAACAGCATGACTTTGGCACCGTAAAACAGGGCGATTTCCTGGAATTTGCATTTGAATTTAAGAACGTCGGGACTGAAGATCTTTTTATCAGGCAATTGACCGCCTCCTGAGGCTGTGTTGCTGAGATGGCTGGTTCCAGCCATGTGAAACCCAACGAAAAAGGGACAATTGTCATGAAGATCAACACCGCCGGCCGAAACGGGCTTATTGTTGAAAATGTGGAAGTGATAAGCAACGACTCTCTGCATCCTCAAATCACCCTGACGATACGAGCCCTTGTTGGGGATATTGATACCACACCTCTTACCTTTCCCACTGCCACGCCATCGGCGCAGTAGGTACTCAAGAAGGTTGAATATATTGAGAATAATCCCTCAATGCCCACTCATCACTGAAAAGAGTTGTTCAATTACATGCTTGTTGGGCCGTAATTATTGAGATATGATATGGGTATGGAGTAAAAAACTTTTGCCAAGGAGGAATTGTAATGAATCTGGAACTCACGGAAAATGAGAAAGAGGTGCTTCTCCTGGTGCTTGACAGTTTCATGTCGGAACTGCGGGGGGAGATCGCATCCGGGGTTAAGCACAACATCAAGGCCAAGCTTAAAAACGAGGAAGCACTCTTAAAAACCATACTGAATAAAGTGAATGCACTAAAATAAGCCGGGCCCTTGAGGACGTTGCCGGTTTGAGCAATCCGGGAAGTAAAAGGGACCGGGCCGCTGAATATCTAATCGGGTAAGGGACAGCAGCTGACCGTCCCTTACCCCGACAACCGGGCAAGGGGCGATCTCTTTTCATCAGTTATCCAGATAAGCCAGCTGAAGAATATCCTCCACCATTTCTTCGGCAGTGTATTCAACAAGAGCTTCAGACATGAAGGCCATCTGCTTGTCGACAGACTCGCCATCCCCAACCCAGTCTTCCACCACTTCCCTTGTAATGTCCTTGTTCGCTGTCTGCGCCTTTTCCGTCAAGGCATTATAGAGGTTATCCAAGATAGACATGCGTTACCCCTTTATCTTTCTTTCTCTATTATATCATGCGGAGCTATACTTACGGGAATGGGTAGTGGGTAGTGTTGACTATTCTGAGGAATGCTGTAGAATGGATTAAGTCTTATCAAGGAGGACTACATGAGCAAGGAAACCAACAAACAGAAGCCGAATACAAAGAAGAAAGCACAACACACGCTGAAAGAAAAAAGGCAGGCCAAAAAAGAGAAGGCTGAGGGTAAGTCTTCCTGAATGATGCCCCATTGACCTGGCATCGGGAGCTTCAATCTCAATGCGCAGGGGGGACAAGCCATGCAAAAAGAGCGTCGAGCAGGGATTTTGAATCGAAACTCTTCCCGAAAAGCCGCGCTAAAATTTCGAAGGCAATTATCCTCCAGTCCCCGATCCAGAGTCCCTAGTCACGTTCTCAGCACCGGCACTGTGAAGCGAGATAATTCATGAACGCCTCTTTGAACAGTTCGCGCGTGGCCTCTCTCTTGTCATCTCCATAGGGTTGTGCGGAACCGGCGCCCCATACCGGTCCGGGCCATGCGCGGTCCGATTCGAATCTGCCGATTACATGAACATGGAGCTGCGGCACAAGATTGCCCAGCGCGCCGATATTGATCTTATCGGGCTTATAGAGATGCCGGATAACCCGCGAGGCAAGCGTGATCTCCTCGATGAGCACGGGACGGTCCTTTTCATCCAGATCGTAAAGCTCACGAATGTCTTCCCTCTCCGGAACGAGGATGAGCCACGGAAACGAACTGTCGTTCATCAGGAGCACGCGCGACAGGCGCAGCCGCGTAATGTCGAGGGTGTCTGCCCTCAGCCGTTCGTGAAGCGTAAACATAGGCTTATTTTACAGGAATTTTTAATTAAGCGGAAAGATAGCAGTGCAGGAACATAATGGCGAAAGATGTTATCAGCCTCCCCAGCCAATGCTGATAATGATAGCGTGGACCGGACAGATCTCCAGGCAGGTGCCGCAGTTGATGCAATAGGACGACCGGTGAGGCAAGCTCTTGCCGTCTGACATCTTGAAACAATTGACAGGGCAGGCATTTATGCAATCCCCGCACCCCGTGCACTTGTCCCAATCCACTAAAGCTATAAACACCGGCTTTCCCCTTATCAATAATATTTACATGTGAGCCAATAGGACAGAAAATAAAAAAGTGGTGTTTGCTTCTCCTCAATCCAGCGGTTTGAACATCTTGTGACCCTTTGCCTGAATTCTGTTCTATCCAGGCGCTACGTCCTTCAGTCCTAACCTGTTTTGCTGCCTTGAGAAGAGCAAAACCACCACTTATTTTGCTTGCCTTCAATTTATTTATAGTCCTTTCCCGGGAGGATGTCAAGAATTATTTGTAAGTGGCTATCGGGGCAGACGACGATATTCAGATGGAGGATTCCGAGGGGCAACTCTTGTCTGATTTTTATGTAAATTTCGGATTTATATTTTTACACGCTTCAAAAAATGCGTAAGAGCGAAGAGTGGCAAAAAGCCAAAAAAGTCAGTAAAATCAATAAGCGCGAGAGTGGCGGAACTGCCTGCCAGCTGGCCGGCAGGCAGGCGCTGGTCGTCCGCTTTGGCATCTCAGGGGGCAATACTCAGTAAAAAATCTTTAGCGTGTTCCCGTAGATTTCCACCTCAAGCCCTATTAACGACTTGAGAGCGGGCGATGCAGCATAAATAATGCCACGGTCAATGGTGGCGGGCACTATTACTCCGGTATTTATCCGGTTTGTCTTTACCGAGAAGAAGTCGCCGAGGTAATCCAGTCCGGTAAACCCGCTCAGCGGGACTATTATTTCGTAATCCCATACCTGGCCGTTGATCCCGGTGTAGTTTGTACTGGTAGAGGTGGCCGTAAACTGTGCCAGTTTTTGTGCCCCGAGATAAACATCTCCGGCATAGACAGCGGTGGTTGCCAGATGAGATCCGGTTCCGAAA
>JBJKPE010000063.1:0-20709 GCA_046706685.1 Thermodesulfovibrionales bacterium
TTACAATTCCAAAAGCATTGCCGATTGGCACATTTGCATTCAAGTCGACACCACAAAAATTACGACAACTTTCCTTTTCAATCATATACTTTTAAGCTCTTATCCGGTTTTTAACCGGACAGTACTGTTATTGCAATATCGTTGATTCACATTGGGGCATATCATTCCGGGAGCAACAAGGAGCAATGGAGAGACGTGGCCAAATATGTGGATACAAACGCCGGCGAAAGGGATATGGTGCTGGTAACCCCTTCTTATTATCTGCAGCCTCTTAATTATTACGACCGCAATGATCTTCCGCTTAAAAAAGGATTCCCGGAAGACGGCAGAAAGGTGATTGATAAAAACGATATCGCCATGTTAAGGAAAGCCGTAGCTCACTACAACAGAGTCTGGCTCATATTGTCTGAATGTGGGGATAAAGAAAAAAAAATCGAGGGGGCACTCACTCAGTCTTATAATTTATCGTATCACAAAGAATTTAAGCATATAAATTTATATCTTTTCGAAAAAAGATATGCAAGTACTGCTTTCAGCCTCCCTGGGTCTTGATCCCGAGAATCCGCCTTGCCTCCGCCGCATACTCATCAATAATCTGGGCTAAAGGCCGATGATCTCCGCCGTCATGGCAGAGAGGTCCAGGATGGCAACCGTCGATTTTCCGTAAAGCCAGCTTCCGGCCTCTCCAGGGTTTATCACGAGGGTGTCTTTCCTCTTCCGGACCTCGGCCTGGTGTGTATGTCCGTAAATGACTATATCGTAGTGGCCGCTGTCGGCGAGGGCGTCGGCGATGTGGTGTTCGTGAATCAGGACGATTCGCCTTCCTTCCAGTTCGAAGACATGGGGCTGGTTGAATACCCTTCCTTCTGACCTCTTCTGCAGCAGCAGTTTGTCGCCGTCGTTGTTGCCGAAGATCCCGGTGAAGCCGGCCCTGACGTCTTTCAGTATTCTGAACGTGAAGGGGGAGGTGAAGTCGCCGGCGTGTACCACATGACCTACGTTTCTTTCATTGAACATGTCCACCGCTTTTCTTATCTGTTCCATGTTGTCATGGGTGTCTGAGATTATACCTACGAGCATTCACGAATCCTCCCGGATAAAAGCATTTTGGTTTACTAGGATAAATTATCGGGTCGGCGGGTTTCAATGGAAGCTCAGGCGGGCCTTTACCATATGAGACAGATGTCCGGGTGTAAAGAAACTCCTCAAAGGCTCTCTCTATATTCCATGGCCTGCAGTATCCGTTTTTTCGCCAGCTCGAGTGCTCCCTTAACCGTCACGCAGCCTCTTACTGAAAACTGAGCCGATAGAGCTTCCCGTAACAAAGTTATTAGCCCAAAAAAGTCCGGAGCGACCACTCCGTGCCCCTGCAACAAACGTTATGACTTCGGGGCTACGCCTGAAGGGCCTTAATACAGTCTTCCCGCCAGAGGCAATTTATCTGGTCGCATTCATGTCCCCGAGTCGCGAAGCAGGGTACATTTCCTTCCGCCTTCTGGATGGCCCTTATGAGTTCCACTTTCTTCATCTTCCCGCTCTTTACGCCCATCTTTCTTGCAATTTCCTTGATGTCCTGTTCTCTCATGGCATGAAACCTCTCGGCCTCCTTGTCTGTTTCCACCGGTTAACTTAATCTCCGCCTCTGCGAGAGAGACTGAAGCTCTGCTTAATTTATCCTTATCACAGAATGCCCGGCTTTTCAATAGCTGCATGCAGACAGCGTCCCGACCCCAATCGCCTTGATAGAGCTTCCGCTATTCCGTTGACGGCTGTCCGCTTCCGTGATATAAGAATATAAGGAGGAATGAAAATGGAGATACCTTTACAGATTACCGCACGGGATATTGATCTCACCGACACCATAAAAGCGGAGGTCACGGAAAAAGCGGAGAAACTGGACAAGTTTTACGGCGGTATAATGCGCTGCAGGGTTGTCATAGAGTCCCCCCGGCGTCATCAGCATGAGGGGAAGTTGTACTCTGTACATGTTTATATGACAGTGCCCGGCTCTGAGCTGGTTGTCAAGAACCAGCCGGACAAGGACCTTTACGTCGCAATAAGGGACGCCTTCCGCGACGCAAGGCGCAAACTGGAGGATTTTGCCAGAGAACGGCGCGGCGACGTGAAATACCATGAGGAACTGCCGCACGCGGTTATAAGCAACCTCGTGCAAAAAGAGAGGTACGGTTTCCTTACGACCCCGGACGGACTGGAGGTATATTTTCATGCAAACAGCGTTTTAAACAAAGACTTCGGGGGATTAAAGGTCGGGATGAAGGTCCGTTTTGTCCGGGAGGAAGGCGATAAAGGTCCCCAGGCGAGTTCCGTGACCGTGACGTAAAAACCGTGCGGAGGGCCGACCGGTTTTTGCCGGCAGGCGGAAGGGCCGGACCGGGATTGGTGCTGACAAGTTAAGTCCGGCGAAAGCTTATGTCGGCCCGGTTCCGTCAGGGTGTTTCGATCATTTTAAGCAGATCCACCGTCATCAGGAAGCTGTCTCCCTCCTCCTCTTTTACAGTATTATAGAAATCACAAAGCCCGCAGTCCTTATACTTCCTGGCAAAAGAACCCTGGACAATCCCGCCGCACATGGTACCCGCTACTACCCAGCATGCGCGTCCCGCGCTTACTCCGCCGTTGATCCCCTCAAGTATGGTATCTGTCGAAGCGGGACATATCCCCAGTTCATCAGACATGTCTCCTCCCAGTTCTCTCCCGCACCTCTTGAATTCCCAGCAGTTCGGTCTCGGCATCGTATCTACCTCCCTATTTCCTTCTTTTTAACAGGATTAAGGCTTTCTGTCAATTTCCTAATTTTAAATAGTAGATACTCTATATTTACTTTTATCAGAACCGAAGGCGGCGGAAATGGTACAAAATTACTTCCCTGCCAGGCCTTTCAGAAAGCCCAGGCGAAGTTTGCCGCTTTCCTTGCGTGACCTCTCGTAGAATATCTCGATCGCTTCCAACTCCCCCCTGTCAAGCCAGACGCCCCCGCATTTCGGGCATCTGTCGATTACGATCTGGGAACAATAGGCATACTCGGTACTCTCGGTGGGAATGCCGCATACGGGACAGGAAATGTCGCGGGAGTTTAACTGCCTGGCCATCTCGAACGCGTTGCCGATAAAATCCGGGATCCGCGAAAGCTCATCCGTGTAGTCGTGACCTACTATCTCCTCTATCTCTTCAAGTTCTCCTTTTTCAAGCCACATGCCTCCGCAACCCGGACAGCGATGGACCGTTATATGGCCTTCGTATGTTGCGGCTTCGAGTTCCTGTCGGTTTCTCGGACATTTCATCTCTTGTAACCTGTATTTCACTTTATCAAAGGCCGGCCCCATTTTCAAACGCTTTATGAACATGGAAAAACGAAAATGGGGCATATGATAGACTAAAAGGAACCCTTATATTGGAGGAGGCGCTTATGAAGATCATTTCGCTGCTTGGCAGTCCGCACGGGCTCAGGGGAAATACAGCCGGGCTTCTCCGTCTGGTTCTCGAAGGTGCCGAGGCGGAGGGCGCCCGGACCGAGACAGTGGTACTGAAAGGTGACACTGTGCTGCCCTGCCTGGCCTGCGACGCCTGCCACAAGAAAGGCCGTTGTGTACAGAAGGACGAATTCGAGGCGATCAAGGAGAAGATTTCTGGGGCCGACGGCCTCGTAGTGGCCAGTCCCAATTACATCTTCAACGTCAGCGCCCAGCTAAAGGCGTTCATGGACCGCTGCTGCGGAGTTATTCACTGCATGCAGTTCTGGGGCAAATACGGCGCCTCGGTGGTAACCTCGGGCGGGGGCGACGAAGAGACTGTTGCAGAGTACATTAACCATTTTCTTACGACAACGGGGGCCGTGCCGGTGGGGGGAGTATGGGCCAGGATGTCCGCGATGCCTGACGGAGGCTTCACGGATGAGTTAAAGAAGAACGCCGTTGCCCTGGGCAGACGACTGGTGACTGCATGGCGGGCCGGAGAGGTGCCGCCTGAAGTGGATGAACGCCGCAGGGCCTTCCGCAGGCGTATGCATGCGCTTATGGACTGGCGCAAAGAAGAATGGCCTTTCGAATACAGCTACTGGAAAGAAAACAGGGGTATATAAGCAACCGCTGCTTCTACTGAAGACAGTGAAAAAGTCCGGTACACCACAGGCACGCCCCGCAAGGAACGGGCCCGATATGACAGTCCTGTTGAAAATCCTCGTCTTCCACGTAGTCGCACAGTGCAAAGCCGCAGTCGAAGCAGAAAGGGAAATCGTAGCGGAGGACGCTTTCCCTGAAAAAACCGCAGTTCCGGCCGTTCCAGATCTCATTGATGCCTTGCTCATGGACATTGCCGAAGACCCAGGGTTTGACACACTTCTGTAATCCGCCTGCGTGGCAGCGGTAGCGGTGCCAGAGGAAATAGCAGGGATGTACGTTTCCGTCCCACGATACAAAAGCGCTTCCGGCTTCAACGAAGTCACATCTCCGGCTGTTTCGGGGCGAAGTTCGGGGCAGGGTGACATCGATATCTCTTTCTTCCGCGATCGCCCTCACCTCTTCAAAAATCTCCTCAACTCTCCTGAGCCATTTCTCGTCCCTTGCAAAGAGCCTTTCCAGATGAAGGAATATGCCTTGAGATCCGGCATCTTTCTTCATCCCCTCGACCAAGCGGATAATCTTCAGATCTTCGCCGGTTCTCGAAAACTTCATGAAGACCTCGAAGTAGCGCCGGATATCGAGCCCTTCGGCCTCGGCCCTGGCCTTACAGTTCTCATAAATTGATATGGCCCCGGCGGTGTTGGTGTCATACGCCGCCTGACGAACAAGCGCCTTATTGTAAGGAAGCAGTTGTGTGACAATCGCAAAAGCGGCGCCGAGGTCAGCGGCCCGGCGGACGGCGGCGGGGAGTTCCTCTATATTATCGCGCCTCACAACAAATTCGATGCCGGTCAGCATATCGTGTCTTCCCCTTTTGACCCTGGCCTTGTTCAGTGCAGCGAAGGCGGCCTCTATGTTTTCCATCTCACCGCCTTCCCTTATTGTGCGGAAACTGTTGCCGGAGATTGCATCCAGGGAAAGACAGATACGATCAAGTCCGGCGTCCAGCAGAGACGCCGCCCTCCCTTCGTTTAAGAGCATCCCGTTCGTCTGGAAACCCACCCATGAGCCCGCCGGCATCGAGTTCTTCGCTTTCAGTATGAATTCTTCAAGACGCGGGTGAAGGAGGGGCTCTCCGATGCCGTTAAGAATGAGTGCATCGAGGCGGGGGAAAGCAGGTCCGAGCATGGCGAAGGTATCGGACGACATCGTCCCCTCGACGATTCCGCCCTCGCCGTTCTGCTTCACGCACATACCGCATTTGAGATTGCACCGGGTGGTGACCTCGACGAAGAGTTTGCCGGGACGATCCAGCCGGGGGGCGGCTTCCGTCTCAGTGTTCCATCCTGCCGGCTTGTCCATGTTCACTCGGTCCCGCGCCGCATCTCGCCCTGCGCCTCCAAGCGGTTTACTCCGGGTTTCTGCTCCCGTTCTTCCAGAAGACATGCTTCAAATACCTCTTCCTTATGTTAACATCCCGCAGGCATGATGATTATGAGCAAGATCATAGAGGCAATTACTGAAAGATGCAAAAGCAGAGTCCTGTTTTTGTCATTCCGGCCTGCCTTCCTGCCGGCAAGAGCAGGGTGGTACAGGATCCGCGGTTTTCGATTCGTCTATATGAGGTAGAATGGAATTGATTACCGGTGGCTTCCCGGGTAAAATTCATCATTTAAATTCACAACGGCCGTAAGGGGTATCAACCCGTGAAGAAGATCATTCCGATTTTAGCGGTCACGATGTTGCTCTCTGTGTGGACGAGTGCCTTTGCGGGCCCGCCTTTCCGGACGGATGATCCGGAGCCTGTCGGATACCGTCACGGCGAGGTATATCTTTTTGCGACGGGCACGACAGATGCCGCCGGCATCAGCGGAGCCGGTCCGGCGATAGAGGTTAACTACGGAATACTCCCGGATACACAGTTCCATGTCGTCAGCCCCGTTGACTTCAGCGCCCCTCGCGGGGAGGTTCTTCATCTGGGTTACGGCGACACTGAACTGGGGCTAAAATATCGTTTCTCACATCAGACCGATGCCCTGCCTGATATTGGAACTTTTCCCCTAGTGGAGATTCCGAGCGGCGATGCTCACGAGGGTCTGGGAAACGGTAAGGCCCGGTATTTCCTGCCGGTGTGGCTGCAGAAGGACCTCGGGAAATGGACGACCTACGGCGGGGGCGGCTACTGGATTAACCCGGGGGAGGGCAACAGGAACTGGTGGTTTTCGGGCGTCCTATTGCAGTATTCGTTCGCCGAAGACTTTTATCTGGGCGGCGAGGTATTTCACCAGACGGCTGACACGTCAAGCGGCAAGGACAGCACAGGTTTTAATCTCGGCGGAGGCCTCCCGCTGTCCGGCAAATTCCAGATCCTCTTTTCCGCAGGTTCCGGCCTGCAACATGCCTCGACCAACCGGTTTTCCTATTACGTGGCCATCTACCGCGCGTTCTGAAGACCGCCCCCGTCCTTTCTCCTATGGGTGTGATATACTGGGGAAAATGGCTGTTACAAAAGGGAGCAATAGCAGAGGATCACCGTTGCGGTGTCGTGCCGTCAAAAAATATCTCTCTCCACTCTATTGAGCACTCAGCTTTATTATCGCGTGTGAATGCACCCGATATTCTTTAAAAAAGAGCGGAGCAAGAGAACATTGTGTATGCAGCGGGACGATGCAGGGATGAGTTATGAGGAAGAACAGATTAGAATCATTCAGTGACGGCGTTCTGGCCATTATCATTACTATCATGGTACTGGAAATGAAGGTGCCGCACGGCGCCGACTTCGAAGCGTTAAGCCCGCTCATGCCGGTGTTGTTGAGTTATGTCCTGAGTTTTGTATATTTGGCCATCTACTGGAACAATCACCATCATATGCTGCATGCCACACAACGTGTAACCGGAGGCATTTTGTGGGCGAACCTGCACCTTCTCTTCTGGTTGTCGCTTTTCCCGTTTGTTACAGGCTGGATGGGAGAAAATCACTTCGCGTCTGCGCCGGTCGCACTTTATGGCGTCGTGTTGTTAATGGCCGCTATTGCATACTGGGTATTGCAGCGCACTATTATCGCAAGTCAGGGAGACAGCTCGCTGCTTGCAATGGCGGTGGGTCGTGACATCAAGGGAAAGATCTCTCCCCTTCTTTACGCTGTGGCTATTCTCACGGCTTCTTTTCAACAGTGGATCGCCGGTGGAATCTATGTATTCGTAGCGCTTATGTGGCTGGTGCCTGACCGGCGGATCGAGCGCGTCCTCGGCGGACGGGAACCATAGTCGGGCATGTAGTCAGAATGTCAGCGTGGACGTAGATTTTTCAGTGCTCCCGCAGCAAAAATCCTTTCCGAACTGAACCGGACACCTCTGCAATCTGATATAATTGTGCAGAGTACAACTGGAACGTAATGCCATAATGGGCTTGCTTTAACGGGAGGACAATGGAAAACCTGAATGTCCGGGATTTGCTGAGAACGATAGGGGCTGGAACCAGTTTGTTTTATGTGGTTACCGATAATGAACGATACACGGAAGGAATTGTGGGACAGGCCGCCACCTGCGTGGAAGGGGCGGGAAGTCCCTATATATGGACCTGCACCGAAGGTTTTGTCCGGGAGGGAACATCGTTCAAAGAAACGGTAGAAGCTCTGCCGGCGCTCGATTTCGCCATCGCGCAACCCGGACCCGCCATTTTTCTTTTCAAGGACCTGTACAGATTCTGGAAAGATGACCCGTTTATTATCAGAAAGCTGAAAGATTTTGCCGTGCGGGCCCGATCAAAGATCATGATTGTCATCGGTGAAGAGGAGTCTGTGCCTGAGCCGTTGAGAGAAGACCTCCTTATTCTTTACCAGGGTCTTCCTGACATAGCAGAGATAAAGGCGCACCTGGAGTCTCTGAAAGGAAGTATCCCGCTGCTGGAGCAGGCCTGTGACGCTGACCCAGAGCTGATGGGGCGGTTGGTGGTGGCGGCCCAGGGGCTTCATCTTGAGGACATCGAGCGCAGCATCGGCGCTTTGACCGGGTCTCAGATCGGCAGCGGCAATGAAATAGCCATGGCGTTCTTCGATACCAAACAGCAGATCATCAGGAAGAGCGGGATCATGGAGTTTGTCGTCAATGATACCGCCCTGGACCATGTGGGCGGGATAGAAAACCTTAAGAAATGGCTGGAGCGTCGTGAAACGGCATTCGGTCTGGATAACATTTCTTCCGGTGAGAAGATGCCGAAAGGGGTCTTGATTATGGGGATATCCGGCTGCGGCAAATCGCTGTTTGTCAAGGCTATCGCCAATCGGTGGAGCCTTCCCCTTATCCGTCTGGATATGGCGGTTGTCTTTGGGGGGGCGTTCGGCTCCCCGGAGTCGAGCCTGCGCAGGGCGTTCAGGACTGCAGAGGCGATTTCGCCCTGCGTCCTCTGGATAGATGAGATCGAGTCGGGCATTTCATCGCAGGGATTCAAGACTGAAGGAGGCGCCTCGTCGCGGGTCCTTGGGTCTTTTCTTACATGGATGCAGGAGAAAAAAGCGCCTGTTTTTGTTGCCGCCACCGCCAATGCCATCGAAATGCTTCCCGCGGAAATGCTTCGCAAGGGCCGCTTCGATGAGATATTCTACATGGGGCTTCCCGATGAAACGGCGCGGGAAGAAATATTCCGCATTCATATGAGGAAGCAGGGTATCGATCCTTCCGGGATTGATATCCCGCTGCTGGGGCGAATAGCCGACCGTCTTTCCGGAGCTGAAATCGAGCAGGTTGTCAAATCAGCCGCTTTCGAGGGCCTTGCCGAAAAGCGTCCCGTTGTCGAGAATGATTTCCTGGCGGCTCTGAGAGGGATCGTCCCCCTCTCGGTGACCATGGCTGAACAGATAAATAACATCCAGGCCTGGGCCTTTAAGCGCGCAGTTCCGGCCTCGGGGGAATTAAGACGTTAGAGGAAATCACAGGCTGAATCCCTGAGCTGCCTGGAAACCGGCAGCGGCGATTCACCGCCGACCCGCCGCCTGTTCCTGGTAGGCGTTCAGGACATCAGTGAGCGTGACATAGTAGGAGTCCTCGCCGATGAGTTGAGTCAGCCGTGAGCGGTCCAGCTCGGCGCGGACGTTGTCGGAGACCCCGGCCAGCACCAGACGTATTCCGCGCTCTCCCAGGAAGACCGCAATCGACCGTAGCGTTTCGGCTGCGGAAAAGTCGACGTCGTCGACTGCATTGGCATCGATGCAGAACCAGGAGAGAGGGGGCTGTGCCCATTCTGCAAGCTGGGAGACCTCCTGGGAGAGCTGTTCGGTGTTTGCATAGTACATCGAGTGAGTGAACCGGTAAACCATAAGACCCGCGGCGAGCTGTTCGGGGGCGGATACGGGCAGGGGCTGCAATCTCCCTTTCCCGTTTGTTTTGATCACTGCATTTTTTGGCCTGTAGCCGTGCCGGGTGTGGGCGACAAGAGAGAGGAACATCGCTACGACGATACCCTGCCCTACGCCCGCCAGGATCACGATCAGGGAAGTTATGAGGGCCACCCAGAACTCCCAGGGACGTTCAAAAAAGATCCTTCGCATACCTTTGATATCGACCAGTTCAATGCCGATGAGGAAAACCACCGCAGAAAGGACTGCGCTGGGCATGTAAGAGAGAGGACCAGTCAGAAAGAGAAGGACAATGAAGACGAAAAGAGCAGCCGCGACCTGCGCGAGCTGGCTCATTCCTCCGGCACTCTCGACCATCTGTGTCTTTGTGGGACTTCCGTTTACAACAAAAGTTCCCGACAGTGCCGCGCCGATATTTGCCATGCTCAGGCCCAGCAGGTCGGTGTTCTCGCTGAACAGTTCATTGTGCCGCGAGGCGTATGCCCTGGAAGTGGCAGCGCTCTGCGCCACAATGACTATGAACATGGCAAAGGCGGTCGGCAGCAGTCTCTCCGTCAGGCTCCATTCCCAATGGACTCCTGGTAAGGCTATCCCGGGCAATCCCCCGGGTATTGCGCCCAGCGTGTTGACCCCGTGTTCCTGGACGTGAAAGATCGAGCTCACAACAATGGAGCAGACGACCGTGATCAGTGCTCCGGGGATCTTCTTCGATATCCTGTTTGCCGCCACGATGGTAAGCAGCGCGCCGGCTGAGAAAGCCAGATCGTAAAAGTTCACATTCCCGACCTGCAGCAGATCATTTATGATTTCCCCGACAGGGCCGCGGCCGCCCCCGGTGAGACCCAGCATTCCGGAGACCTCGCCCAGTGCGATCTGGACCCCTACACCGGTGAGAAAGCCGACGAGAACAGTGCGTGACAGAAAATCGGCAAGAAAACCCAGGCGGATAAAGCGGGCCAGCAGAAGAAAGGCCGCCGCCATAAATGCGAGTGCGCCGGCATATCCCATCCATTGGGCCGAACCGGGTGCCGCCATAGTACTGAGGCCTGCAAAGAGGATTGCTGCAGTGGCGGAATCAGCCCCTACCACGAGATGGCGGGATGAGCCAAAAAGCGCAAACAGAAACATCGGGATGAGCATCGTATAGAGGCCTGTGATTACCGGAGCGCCGGCTATCTTGGCATAACCCATCACCTCAGGTATAGCCAGGGCCGCCAGCGTGATGCCGGCGACGATGTCTGCCGATACCTGAGATCGCTCGATCGGCAAAATCCCCTGAAAGATCGGCAGTGCCGACCCGGACTTTCTCATCGGATATTCGTCAACCGGCGTGACTTCGCATTCTGAATACTGCTCCGCACATATTGCAGGTCTGTCAGCGCAACATCAAAACTGTCAATCACAATGTCCTTTATAAACAAACGTCCCCCTGCTCAAAAAAATTCTTCATTGTTTGACGGCATCGAAGGTGTCCGGACAGGAAAAGAATTGTCTGTAATCAGACCCGTCCACTCAGCAAAAATCTTCGCTCACATAAACCTTCCCGTCGCCATCAAGAGCAACTCCTATCCCTTCCTTTTTAAAATAAGGCGTAAGGATATTCAGCCTGTGTCCTTTGCTGTTCATCCATCTTTCTACCACCGAACGGGCGATCTTGTCTTCTGTATTGTAGTGTGAAAAAGTCCCGCCGCCTTCAGAGGATGATGTATTGAAGAGATAATCCTGCGAAATATTTTCCGCCCCCAGGCAGACTTTGTGACCTATCCGTATACTGCAGGAAAAGCCGGCAGCGCTGTACCGGTCGCAAAAACTTCTCCCTTCCGGGTCTTCATGGGAGAAGAAGTCTCGCCGGGCCATGTCCTCACTGAATTTTCGGGCTATACTGTGCAGGGTTACGTCCCATTCGAGAGCCTGCATCCCCCGTTTTTTTCTTTCCTTATTGACCAGATCATGGATCTTTCTTTCGAGACGGCCCGGATCGACGGAAGACACCGAAGGTGTGCGGGACGCCGTATTCTTTTCCATGCCGCTTGCGGCTGCTGCGATGCAGATAATGCAGACAATAACAATTACGGCCTTTATTGAGACCTTGTTGTTCACCCGTACATTTTACACTTTTTCTCCGATAGTATCAGCCGATTTTCACGCAGATCTTGCCGAAGTGTTCTCTCCGTTCCATATGGCGGAGGGCTTCCTTCACCTCGCCAAAGGGGAAGACGCGGTCCACTATGGGCCGGAGGCGCGCGGCGCTTATGGCCCGGTTCATGGACTCGAACATTTCCCTCGAGCCGACGAAGATTCCCTGCAAGCGGACCTCCTTCATGACTATAGGACGGGGGTTTATCTCTCCCTCGGCCCCTGTCAGCACGCCTATCAGGCTTATCCGGCCGCCCCTTCGGACCGCCCGGAGGGACTGCGGCAGAGTGCCTGCGCCGCCCACTTCCACCACCAGGTCTACTCCTTCGCCGCCGCTGAGTTCCCGGACCCGCTCTCCCCACTCAGGCACGGTCCGGTAGTTAATGCCCTCTGATGCTCCAAGTTTTTTTGCCTTATCAAGTTTTTCGTCCCTTGCCGAGGTGATTATCACGGTCGCCCCTGCAAGACGCGCGAACTGGAGGGCAAATATCGAGACACCCCCTGTGCCGAGCAGAAGGACGCTATCCCCCGGCTTCAGTCCCTGCAGGACGGTCGCATGCCATGCTGTCACCCCGGCACAGGGGAGGGCTGCCGCCTCTTCGTAGGAGAGATGTTCCGGAACGGGTACCACACCCTCCTGATCCAGTGCGACATACTCTGCCAGCATCCCGCCGATGTCTCCGCCCAGCGCAGATCTGGCTCCCGCCGAGGTCAGTTCCCCTGCAAGCCATGACTGCATGAAGATGCCCGCGACCCGGTCCCCTTCTTTGACGCGCGTCACGCCCTGGCCGACCCCGACGACATCCCCCGCCCCGTCTGAAAACGGTACGAGAGGCAGGGGGAGTTTCGGGTTATAAAGGCCCTTCACGGTCAGCAGATCGCGGTAGTTCAGAGAGACCGCGCGTACCTTCACCAGTACCTGCCCATGTCCCGGCGCCGGTTCCGGCCGCTCGGCCTGCGTCAGATTGTCCAGGCCGAAGGCGCCCCTGATCTCAAATACCTTCATGGTTTTTCTCCTTTCAGTTTTCCACATGGCGCAATCAGCATCAGTTTCAGTCAGCCGTGCGGCTTTTTTCAGAAGGTGCTTTAGCCCTTCCCGGCGCTAATCACTGACACTGACGCCGGGATGCCGTTCCCTCTCAGACTTTACCACGCGAAGCTCCGGTTTTCCATCGGCAGCCGGAGACTCGCGATGCCCTGCCGCATAGGAGGGGCCGTTGGACCAGGAATGAGTTATCATAAAGAATGGACACGCAGGAGGACGTGCTTTCAGTAAAGGACCTGAGGAAGGCCTACGGAGATAACGTTGCCGTAGACGGCGTTTCTTTCGGCATCGGCCGGAACGAGATAGTCGGCCTTCTGGGTCCCAACGGAGCAGGGAAGACCACGACTATCAATATGATACTGGGGGTCCTTGAACCGAGTGCGGGGACCATCCGCATCGAGGGGCTTGATATCGGCCGGGACCGCTCCCGGGCACTCGATCGCACTAACTTCGCTGCCGTATACGCCCCGCTGCCCGGCAATTTGACCGTTTATCAGAACCTGAAGGTGTTCGGCCTTTTATACGGAACGGAGGACCTGACTGCGCACATTGAGTCCCTGCTTGCTCAGTTCGATCTCCGGGCATTCCGGGACGTCAAGTGCGGGCTGCTCTCTTCAGGGGAGCAGACGCGCGTATCCCTTGCCAAGGCCATGATCAACAGCCCTCATCTCCTTTTGCTTGACGAACCGACGGCGTCGCTCGACCCGGCCACGGCGCGGGATATCAGGGCGAAGATCCGCGGGTTCGCCGAACAGGGCGCTGTCGGCGTGCTCTGGACGTCGCACAATATGTACGAGGTCAGAGACGTGTGCGACCGGGTCTTGTTCCTCTCCCATGGGAAGATACTGCTCCAGGGAGACCCTAAGACCCTGCCGGCCGAGTACGGCAAGGATACGCTGGATGACCTTTTCATCACTCTGGCACGTGAACCCCTCACTTTGGGGGCCGGCTGAGGATATGCAGTTTAACCGTACCGCGGCCATAGTGCTCCGCCATTTTTATCTCATACGCGGGAGTTTCTCCCGCGCTGTGCCGCTCTTCGCATGGGTGGCAGTCGACATGGTTCTCTGGGGGTTCATAACCAAATATCTCAACACGGTCAGCTCAGCCGGTTTCAATTTCGTCCCGGTGCTGCTGGGAGCCGTGCTTTTCTGGGACTTCCTGGTCCGCGTAATGCAGGAGGTGACGATCGCCTTCTTCGAGGACGTATGGGCGCGCAATTTTCTCAATATCTTCGCGACTCCTCTTTCGATAACCGAGTATGTCAGCGGCCTGGTTCTGTCGAGCATCGCTACGAGTTCCGTGGGACTGGTCGTTATGCTTGTCCTGGCGACTTCGTTTTTCGGGTTGTCCTTCTTCGGCTACGGCCTGGCTCTGGTCTTTTTCCTCCTTGTGCTTTTTCTGTTCGGAATAGCGCTCGGCATCCTTGGAAGCGGTATGGTGCTCCGCCTCGGGCCTGCATCGGAGTGGTTCATCTGGCCCATCCCCGCCCTCATTTCCCCCTTTGCCGGAGTCTTCTACCCGCTCTCGACGCTCCCGCAGTGGATGCGGTATATCTCTCTTCTTCTGCCCCCGTCGTATGTGTTCGAGGGCATGCGCAATATAGTCTCGGGCCATGCGGTTTCGGGCGCCGGGCTGCTGTGGGGCGGCATTCTTTCGCTGCTATATATTCTTCTTGCATGCTGGTTTTTTATACGAATGTACCGCCGTGCGGTGCGCACTGGTCTCATCGCCAGATACAGCGCGGAAACCGTGAGCTAGTCCAGGTTGCATGTGCGCAGATCGCCCTCACTTTTGGCGGCAATGTAACCCGGGGGTAAAGAATTGTAAAGAGGCGGTAAAGTCTGTTGCTGCCGCCTCAGGCTTGTGAGATAATTAATCAGAGAATGAACGATTCAATTATATCGCCGATACCTTGCGACGGGTATCTGGAAAAAGGAGGCGATATGAAGGTTACAAAATTGTTTTTGCAAGGAATGGCATGGTTGATTATCTTTGTGATTGCCTTTCCACCGGCGGTAATGGCCCAGGATTCGGGAGAAACGGCGCAGCCCCCGGAGTTTAGCAGGGAAGAGCTGGCGCAGATGCTCGCACCGATCGCCCTGTATCCCGATTCAGTGGTCTCGGCGATACTGATGGCATCGACATATCCTGTCGAAGTTGTCGAGGCTGAACGATGGCTGAAAGAGAATGAAAACCTCACAGGCGATGAGCTTGATCAGGCGCTTCAGGAAACGACCTGGGATTCGAGTGTAAAGACTCTTTGTCATTTCCCCACTCTCCTTTATGCGATGAGTGATGATCTGGAGAGGACGACGAGGCTGGGTGATGCCTTTCTGGCCCAGCAGGACGACGTTATGAACATGATACAGGAATTGCGAAGAAAAGCTGAGGAAGAAGGTAACCTGAGGACCACCAGTGAGCAGCAGGTTATCGTCGATCAGGGTGTAATCCAGATCGAACCGACTGACCCGTCGGTCATTTATGTGCCGGTATACAATCCTCTCTATGTCTACGGGCCGTGGTGGTACCCTGCTTATCCGCCGTTTTACTGGTATTACCCGACCGGCGGCATCATAACCAGCGGTGTTATCGGCTTCGGCTTCGGGATTTTTGTAGGCGTGGGCGTATCGTCCTGGTGCTGGCCTGACTGGCGCCATCACAGAATCGATGTGGACCTGCACAAGACGCAACGATTCAACAGGTTCAACAGGGGCAGATGGAATTTCGAAAGGCACGTCTGGATACATAATCCCGTGCACAGGCGGGGGGCCGCTTACAGATCCAGTGAAACGGGCCGGCGCTTCGGCGAACAGATCCCGAGGATGTCCCGGACAAGACCGGAGGTCAGGGGATATGAAGCGCCACAGCGGGGAACGCAGCCCTTCCGTGGCACAGTCCAGAGGCCGGAAGCGCCACAGCGGGGAACGCAGCCCTTCCGTGGCACAGTCCAGAGGCCGGAAGCACCACAGCGGGGAACGCAGCCCTTCCGTGGAGCAATCCAGAGACCGGAAGCCCCACGTCAGGAAACGCAGCCTTTCCGCGGGACAATCCAGAGACCGGCAGTCCCACAGACAAGGAGTTATCGCGAACGAACGCCTGTAGAATCGTTTCGTCCGAATGTTTTCCAGGGTGTCGGCCAGGGCAGCTTTGAGCGCAGATCAAGTGAGCGCGGGTTCCAGAGCCGGCAGAGCGGCCGGTCGCCTGCACCGGCCGGAGGCGGGTTCCGGGGCGGCAACCCTGGCGGTGCAACGCGTGGCGGGTCCGGCGGCGGATTCCGCAGGTAACCGTGCAGTATGAAGCCTGTGGACTGTTTTTCCCATTGGAAGAGCAATGAGACTAAACATGCTTGATGGAGGAAGGCAATGAATGCAGAATCATGGTATAAGGCACGGAGTTCTCTGTGCCTGTCCGCTGTTGTAATAGTCGTGATATTGGCAGGCGGGGTCTGTTCTCCGTCATTTGCCGGTAATTTAAAACAGAAGAGTTACGCCTCGCCTGAGGAAGCGGTGACCGCGCTTGTTTTGGCGCTCAAGGCGGATGATGAAAAAGAGATGTTGTCCATTATGGGGCCCGGCGGGAAGGAACTGATATCGTCCGGCGACGAGACGGCTGACAGGACGGGACGTCAAAAGTTCCTCAAGGCTTATGAGGTGATGAACAGGATCGAAAAGGTATCCGCCGTCAAGATGGTCCTGCATGTTGGGAAAGACAACTGGGCCATGCCGATTCCGATCGTGGAAAGAGGCAAGAGATGGGTTTTCGACGCAGAGGCCGGGAAAGAAGAGATACTCGACAGAAGGATAGGCAGAAACGAGTTGAATGTTATCGACGTCCTTCATGCCGTTGTAGCCGCACAGTATGCATATGCGGCCGAGGAACGCAGCGCCGGGGGGTGCGGTCAGTTTGCCCAGAGAATCATCAGCACTCCGGGTAAACGCGACGGACTCTTCTGGGAGGCAAAAGAGGGTGAAGGGATGAGCCCCCTGGGTCCCCTGATTGCCCGGGCTGCGCAGGAAGGTTATACCAGCGAGACCGAGGGGATTACTCTTACGCCTTTCCACGGGTATTACTTCAAAATGGCTAAGGGGCAGGGGAAGTATGCTCAGGGTGGAGCATACAGCTATGTAGTTAAGGGCAAGATGATCCTGGGCTTTGGCCTTGTAGCTTACCCCGCCCAGTATGGCAACTCGGGCGTCATGACCTTTATGGTGAACCAGGAAGGAGTAATTTACCAAAAGAATCTTGGCAAAGACACGGCCAGGATAGCGCGGGCCATCAAGGTATTCAACCCTGACAAGACCTGGGAGAAGGTGGAAGGGAAAACAGCAAATAACGTCCGCGACTGAGAGGGTATTCCCCTCTCCTCTGTGCAACTTTCGGAAAGAAAAGAATTTCAGACAAAAAACAGGAAGATATATCTTAGCGCGACGTAGAGTATGAGAACGCCCAGCATGATCTTGATGACCTTTTGCGGCATGTATTTCTGGAACCTCGCACCCAGATACATGCCCGCAAAACCGCCGGCGCCGAACATGGACCCCAGCAGCCAGTCAGGCGAGGTGGCGAGCCCGCTCTTAAGCGGAATGGCCGTATAATAAACGATTCCGGCGATCGAGGTCAGAAAGGTGCTCAACAGTGCGGCCCCGGCAATCGTGTAAACAGGCAGGTCGAAGACGGCGACACAAACCGGCGCGATGATCGCCCCTCCGCCGATGCCGTAGGTGCCTCCGATGATGCCGACAATGAAAGCGACGGTAAACATGGAGATGGTGCTGAAGGAGAACTTTTCACCCCAGAACTCATATTCCACTCTGCTTAGAGAGAAAGAGAGGGTCTTCACTACAGCCTCCGGAGGGAGGCCCGCCCTTGACCTGGAGATGGGAGACGGGCAGGGGGCGGCGTGTGAAAGATTGCCGGCCTTGATCCGGGCCTTCCGTGAATCCTTCGACTCGGCGACCCGTTGTCTGAATTTTTCGTCGATCGCCTTTATCCGCGACTTGCCGGCCGACGCCCCGCCGCTGACCTCGTAGAGTAAGCGTACGGCGATGTATAGCAGTACGCATCCCACGAAGAGCTTGAATGCCCTTGGGTCAGGAAGGAAAGCGACGCGCAGGTAATAGCCGATGAAAACCCCGGGCAGTGTGCCGGCGGCCAGCACTGCTGCAAGCGGCCAGGCCATCCTGCCTTCCCTTATGAACCGGCATACTCCGCTTGGGATTGCGACGACGTTGTAAAGGAAATTCGTAGAACTCACCGCGGGAGTCGTAAAATTAAGAAAACTCATCTGGAAGGGCAGGAGCAGAAAAGCTCCTGAAATCCCGCCCATCGAGGTGAAGAACGACAGTACGAGCGCCACGAGAGGCGGCAGGAAAGCGTACGTCTTGACACCCGAAACAGGAAACAGCATGTAAAAGAAATCCATCGGCACCGCCTTCAAAACGGAGTCTGAGGTATTTTACCTGACAGTCGCGTCAGAAACCATAAAAGAGCGCCTTCTTTGCGCGAGGCCGGTTTTAAAGAAGCTCAAGGTCTTATTCGAGTGACTTTTCGACGGCTTCGGGCACGTTTAAAGATTTCCGCATCAGGCGCCTCTGTTGACCATTTTCCCACATATTGAGGCTGGTGTGAAGCACAGATGAAACTGCTGAGAAAGGGTCAGCGCAGTCCCGGCGACTCTTTGTCGAGAAACTTCAGAAACTCCAGCGCAGGGCGGGAAAGAAACTTCTCTTTCAGGTATATGACCCCCAGGTTCCTGGTAAAGGCTGCGTCTGCCGGCCGTGCCCTGCCCAGAACCCCTGCATTGACCTCCTCCTCCACCGCCTTGTCCGGAAGGATGGAGATACCCAGTCCTGCCTTTACCAGCCCTTTTATCGTCTCGATATAAGCGACCTCCATGGCCACGTTCGGCATGAGTTTCTTTTTCAAAAAAGCGCGGTCGATGGCCTTCCTGGTTGTCGTGTCTCTTTCCGGGAGTATCATGCCGTAGCCCACCATATCCTTGAGTCTGACGGCCTGCATCCTTTCTAGCGGATGTGCCTTTGGGAATACAAGGGACATTGGGTCGACCCAGATGGTCCTGGCTGCGAGGTTCTCCGTAACCTCCGGCAGGGTGACGACGCCGAGATCGACCGCATTTCGCATCACCATTTCGAGGATCGTTTCCGAACGGTGGCATCTCAGCTTGAGATCGACTTTCGGGAATGTCGTGATATAAGATTTGAGCACGCCGGGCAGCCGGTGAAGGCTTATATGGTCGCTCGTTCCGATTACGAGCTCCCCGGAGCACTCCTCAGACATGTCTTTTACTGCGGTCTTGGCGTCCGCGACCGACTGCAGTATCCTTTCCGCGTGAGAATAGAGGACTTCGCCGGCCCGCGTCAGGAAGACCTTCTTGCCGAGTCTGTCGAAGAGGCGTTCGCCGAGTTCGGCCTCGAGCGCCTTCATCTGTTTGCTGACAGCCGGCTGGGTGATAAAAAGCTCCTCTGCCGCGCGGCTTATACTCCTTGTCTCGGCCACCTTGCTGAAGTAATAGAGCTGATAAAAATCCATATTAATAGTTATAGGTTTTATGAAAAGAATGAATTTGAATAATGCATACCGTTATGATATGTTAAAATCAACAGGGAGTCAATAAGATTCCCGGGAAGATCATCTATAAGAAGGTGCTGAAATGGCTATGACATTGGCGGAAAAGATTTTCAGGTCTCACCTGAGGGACGAGCCGTTCCCCGGGGCGAAGGTGCTCGATATCGACGTGGTTATGTGTCATGAGATAACGACGCCGATCGCGATTAACGACTTGGTGGCCAGGGGTAAAGACAGGGTCTTCGACCCGTCGAAGATAAAGGTGGTGATCGATCACGTCACTCCTGCAAAGGACAGCAAGACCGCGCTTCAGGGAAAGATCCTGCGCGACTGGGCGGTACGGCATAATATACGCGATTTCTTCGATATCGGGAGGAACGGGGTCTGCCACGCCATATTTCCGGAGAAAGGCTTCATACGTCCCGGCTATACGGTGATTATGGGCGATTCCCATACGTGCACTCACGGGGCCTTCGGCGCCTTCGCGGCCGGGGTCGGTACCACGGACCTGGAGGTCGGGATATTGAAGGGGGTCTGTGCTTTCAGGGAGCCGAAGACGATCCGGATAAATATAGACGGGACTGTCCCGGCCGGAGTTTTTGCGAAGGACATCATTCTGAGAGTCATCAAAGAGCTGACCGTAAAAGGGGCGACCGACTGCGTGATCGAATTCCACGGCGATGTTGTGCAGGGGATGTCGATGGAAAGCAGGATGACACTCTGCAATATGGCGATCGAGGCCGGGGGTACGTCCGGTGTCTGCATGCCCGACGAAGTAACGGTTGACTACCTCTGGCCCTTCATTGCATCGGAATATAATGACAAGGGAGCGGCTTTGGAGGACTTCAGAAAATGGAGGTCCGATGAGGGGTGTGAATATGTGAAGGTCGTTGACATTGATGTCACCGGCATGGAGCCCCAGGTCACCCACGGGTATAAGCCGGATGAGGTGAAGGATGTCTCGGAGATGGAGGGAACACCGGTGGATCAGGTTTATATCGGCTCCTGCACAAACGGCAGGCTTGAAGACCTCCGGGTTGCAGCTTCATATCTGGCAGGCAGGCAGATAGCGTCCACGGTGAGAGGCATTGTATCACCCGCGACGCCAAAGGTTTTCAGAGAAGCCGATGAAGAAGGGCTTATCAGGATCTTTATGGACGCGGGTTTCTGCGTGACAAACCCCACCTGCGGCGCATGCCTCGGGATGTCAAATGGCGTGCTCGCGCCGGGCGAGGTCTGCGCGTCGACTACGAACAGAAATTTCAACGGAAGGATGGGGAAGGGCGGTATGGTCCACCTGATGAGTCCGGCGGTCGCGGCCGTCACGGCGATCGAGGGCAGGATAGCCGACCCCAGAAAATACAGCAAGGAGAACAGGGCATGAAGAGATTCGGCGGAAAGGTACTTTTTCTTGACAGGTCGGACATCAACACGGATGAGATAATCCCGGCGAAGTACCTCACCGAGATATCGAAGGAGGCGTTGAAGTCCCATATGCTCGAAGACC